>JBJOHQ010000050.1:0-3279 GCA_046047595.1 Planctomycetota bacterium
TCGATCCGAACGACGGTCAGCGTTCCCGACAAGGGCACGATCCTCATGGGCGGACAGCGTCGCTTCGAAGAGGTCGAGATCGAGGCTGGCGTGCCGGTTCTCTCGAAGATTCCGATCGTCAATCGCTTCTTCACCAACCGTATCGATGCTGAGACCGAACTCACTGTCGTCATGCTGATGCGACCTGAGATCGTCATCCAGAGCGAGAACGAGGACATCCTCTTCCCAGGCCTCATGGATCAACTCAATAACATCGGCGGTTGATGCCCACAGGCAACGCCCGTTTGAAACTTTGATCGACCGGCGGCGAGCAATCGCCGCCGGTTGTCTTTCCCGCGTTCCTTTGTTTTTCGTGCTGATTCCCGCTCTGCTATGTTGCGCGGACTGGCATTTCCCAGCAGGAGCACTCGATGGCGTCATCCCACATCAGCGTGCGCAAGACCGACAATCTGATTCGGATCGACTTCATCGATCGGAACATCCTCGACGAGCTGAACATCCATCAGATCGGCGAAGAGATTCTGAAGGTCGTTGAGTCGGAGTTCCGGCCGAAGGTTGTGATCGTCTTCAAGAACGTCGAGCACATGTCATCAGCAGCGTTTGGCACGCTGATGAAGGTCAACGAACGCGTGAAGGCGCGCGACGGGCAACTACGACTTTGCCAAATCACGCCGCGCATCCATGAAGCGTTCGTGATGACCAAACTCAATCGCATCTTCTCGATCTCTGACACGTACGAAACCGCTGTTGCGAGTTTCGTCTGAGTTCAATCGTCGGCGCTGCGAATTCGTGATCCTTCCATGGCGAACTCCGTGAAGGCCTTCCGCTGCGAGCACACCCTGCGCGATTTGCGCGAGGGCCTGGAGCACGTTCATCCAGAGGCGGAAGCAGCGCTCGCGGCGCACGGATTTGATGATGGCGCGAAGTTCGCGATTCGCTTGGCGATCGAAGAGGCGGTGGTGAACGCGTTCCGGCATGGCAACCGAAGCGACCCGACGAAGTCGGTGCACTTCCGCGCGTACATCGATGACACGCGCGCGAGTTTCGAGGTCGAAGACGAGGGTCCGGGCTTTGATCCGGCGACGATTCCCGATCCAACCGAAGATGAGAATCTCGAGATTCCGTCTGGCCGCGGTGTGATGCTCATCAAGGCCTACATGACCGAGGTTGAGTTCGTGCCGCCCGGAAATCTCTTGCGCATGACCTATCGCAAGCCGGCGTGAGCGGGGGCAGGGGCGCGCGATATGCCTCTCAACTTAGCCTTTCAACTGAGGCTTTCAACTCAGTCTTCCAACTGAAGCGTCCCTTCAAGATCGATCGAGCGGATCGTTCCAGGGGGAAGTACCACGCTGCCATCTTGCGCAAATGAGAAGACAGGCCGCTTTGCGAAGGGCAGCAGTACGACGGTCGCTTTCCATGTCGCTGTTGGTGCGGCATTCTGTCCGCTGCGATGCAGTTCTTCAGGGCAAGCGACGGCGAACTCCGTTGGGTGCTTCTGTCGTCGAAAGCCATCGCGCCAGATCGGGTCAACAGACCAGCGGTCGATCGGATTGGTAGATGCACCGACGGGCTCGGTGGATTGCCCGTTGCTGTCCTCGAAGGCGACGCCGCGGAACACAACCCAGACGTCGCCCGCGCGGTCGAAGAGGTCGCTGCCAAATGTTGGCGTGAGGACGAACTGTGCGCCGTCTGCGGTTTGCTTCATCGTGGCGTCTAACTGCACGATCGCGCGCAGGGCGTCGTCGATCGCTGAGTCGGGGAGGTCGCCAGCCGCAACTGCGGGAAGCAGCATGTTGCTCTGGAAGCGAGGCGAGGGCCGCGAACGCATGAAGGACGAACTCGGCGCGGCGTGCGCGATTTGTAAGCGGACGAAGTCGGCGCGCTCCTTCGCGGTGAGGGTGCGTGTTTCGAGTTCGCGTGTCATTTGTGAACCACCGGAATACGGCGCGAGTGTGAGGAGCACAGGCGTTGGAAGAAGTGATGCACCCAGACCGAGCGACAACGACATGGCGAGAGCAAGGACACCCACCATCAACGCCCCACCGACCAGCGCGAACCTCCAGTCCTTCGTCGCCATCACCGTCTGAATGGCGCCCGCACGCGCGAAGTCGGCGCCGCACTCGGTGCAGTGCTTGGGGCGCGGGAGCATGACGAGTTGGCGACAGTCACGGCACCGCTCTTTGCGCGTGGGCCGTGTCGCGCCCGACATAAAGATGAGCGGCGCGACGAAGATCATTCCGAGAATGATGGGAACCGTGAACGTTGCGATGAAACCAGAGCCCGTGATGATCGACGGAAAGACGAAGGGGAAAAGCGCTATTGGGAGTAGGTTGAGTGAGAGCGGAAAACCTGCGCGGTAGCGTTCCCAGAGCGGCCGCTCGGAATCGGAGGCTTTCGCGCTTTGGCGGTGCGTGAAGCGAATCCAGCGTGCGAGAATTCCGCGCGGCGCGCTCGAAGCAGGTAGCTCAGCGAAGAGTCGACCCGTGGCATGCACGTCGCCATGCGCGAGCGCTTGCCAGCACTGAACGAGCGCATCCCGCGCGTCGCGTGAAACTCCATGGCGGCAGCGAGGAGCGAAACCATCCGCGGTCCGCGGAGCACAGGGCTCAGAACAAAGCGGACAGACGCATCCATCTTCTGCGCGAACCATCGCCACGGCGCGAGCGGCGCGCCTCGTCCGCCGAAATGCGTTCACTGCCTGATAGGTGTTGAGCACGATGATCGCGATCCAGAACACACGTATCAGCGGACTGAAAATCACTTTGGGGTTGGCTGAAGCGCTCAGAAGATCGAAGGAGAGAAATGCGCCGGCTATCACAATCGACGCAATTTGAGTGAGCACCATCGTGCCGAAGATCCCGCGCCGCGCTTGTTTCTGTGTGCGCTCGACGTAACCGTTCCACTCGGAGTCGGAAATGGTCCAGCCCGTCGCGGACGCGTGCTGCGACGCGTCGCTCGGGGTTTGATGATCAACCGAGGGCTCGTTTGACATCTCAGCAGCGTAAGCGGGGAATCGAGCGAGTCAACGCGCGAATGAGTCACGAATGAGTCACGAATGAGTCGCGAATGAGTCACGGGGCGCGCGGCGAGAAGGATGAGGCGCTGTGCGCGCGCACGGCCCTCATCCCCAATGGTGCACGGCACGTGCCATCCAGTGTCTGGCACTGCCTGGCACGTGCCAGGCACCATGCAACGCGCAACGGAAGCCATGGCTGCAGCGAGGTTTGCGCGCTGCATACTTTGTAAACGGCACGTGCCGCTCAGTGCGTGGCACAGCAC
>JBJOHQ010000051.1:0-8952 GCA_046047595.1 Planctomycetota bacterium
TCAGTGATTCGTTTGCGCTTCCTTGTTTGCGTTTCCTGACACCAACCAGACGGTCACGGCACCTTCGCGGTTGGTGCGCGGTTGGTGCCAGGCACCGCCATCATCCCGAGACCGACCTGCAACTCGACGGCAGCGGTGAACCCAAGCACATCACGCGCACGCGACACCGTGGCGACGCTGTGCCGAATCTCGCCCGCACGTGCAGGCTGGAAATCAAGTTGCACGGGCTTTCCAACAACGCGTCCGATCGTTTCAGCGAGTACGCGGATTGAAGTCGCGTGGCCCGTACCGACGTTGATCACCGCGCCTCGGATTGGCGCGGGCGCGTCCATCGCCGCGATCACCGCGCGCGCAGCATCCGACACATGCACGAAATCGCGCGTCTGTTCGCCGTCACCGAAGATCGTCGCGGGAAGTCCCGCGGCGATGCGCGTCATGAATCGCGGGATCACGGCTGCGTACGCATTGTTCGGATCTTGTCGCGCGCCGTAGACATTGAAGAAGCGGAGTGAGGCGGTGTCGGGTGCGCCCGGCTCTTGCGCAAGCGAACGCAGCATCCGCTCACACTCGACCTTCGTCGCGCCATAGGGCGACATCGGGCGAGGTTCCATCGATTCATCGTGCGGTGCGTCATGATCGCCATAGGCACTTGAACTCGCCGCGAAAACGATGCGCGCGACTCCAACGCGTTGCGCCTCGGCGATGAGTGCTGCGGTGCCGCCGACGTTCACGCGACGGTACAAGTCTTCCGCCGCCATACTCTCGGCAACACTCGATCGCGCCGCGAGATGCGCGACCATCGACACGCCTTTCATCGCATGCGCGATTGCCGACGGAGACTCGAGCGAGCCTTCAACGATCTCGATGCCATTCCAAATCTGCGCGAGATTCGCGGCATTTCCGCTCGAGAAATCATCAAGTACTCGAACACGCCGACCGCGCGCGAGGAGCGCTTCACAGAGATGCGAGCCGATGAAGCCCGCGCCGCCGGTCACGAGGACGACATCGCTCACGCGAGTTGCTCCGTACGCAGTGTCTGCGTAAGCGTTTCAAGTGCCGCATGAACTCCACGTGCACTCGTGTGCGCATCCATCGAAGGGCCGCCGCGCGCCGTTGCTTGGATCGGAAGCTGGGGCACGTGTACGAACCCCGCCGCCGCAGGCCGAGCGCGATGAAGCAAGCGGAACATGAGTTCGTTGCAGAGAAACGTTCCTGCGCTCAGTGAGAGTTGCGCGGGCACACCAACCGATTCGCATGCCGCAAGCATCGCGCGGAGCGGCAACGTCGCGAAATACGCGTTCGGTGCGTCGTCGATCACCGACGCGTCGCACAACTGTACCCCTGCGTTGTCAGCAATCCGCGCATCGCGCAAGTTGACAGCAACGCGTTCGAATTGCACACGATCAGCCTTCGCACTTTCGCCGAGCGCCACCACCGCATCGGGCCGCATGCTTTCCAAGATGGGAAGCAGCGCTGCCCACGCGCTTCCCGCGCTTTCGCCCGTGACGACAGGAAGCGTGACGTACTCGCGCGAACCATGGTCGCATGGAAGAACCGCGAGAAGCCGCGCGATCTCCATCGTCGGATTGACGGAGCTTCCGCCGAACGGCTCAAAACTCGTCACCAAGATCAGCGGTCGCGCTGCAGTCATTCGCCGATGTCCTCAGCCCAGAGATCCGGCTTCTCGCGCTGCATGCGTTCCATCAGCGCGATACAGCGTGGGTCATCGACGACGACAAGCTCTGCGCCGTTCGCACGCATCCAATCCTCCGCGCCCATGAACGTGCGATTTTCGCCGATCACGACGCGGGGAATCTTGAAGAGGATCGCGGTTCCCGAGCACATGCAGCAAGGCGACAGCGTCGAAACAAGGGTGAGCGAGCGCCAATCGCGCCGACGTCCAGCGCGGCGAATGCAATCAACTTCGGCGTGCGCGGTCGGGTCGCCCGACTGCACGCGTTGATTGTGCCCCGCGGCGACCACGTTGCCTTGCGCGTCAAGCATCGAACTCCCGATGGGAATGCCGCCTTCGCGCCAGCCCTTCTCTGCCATCTCAATGGCTGCGTCAAGACCGCGTGCGATCCAAGTGGGGTCGATCGATGAGTGTGGTTTCATGGGTGTGAACCTGGATGTCCGTCATCGGCACGCTTCCGCAATTTCCAGAGAAATAGGCGACGAATCAGGGAAGGAATCCCTGCGTCGGAAGCGGTGTCGTGCCTGCATAATCGGTCGAGCGCACGATGTAGAGCGCGTGCTGCGCGCGAGAGCAAGCAGTGAGAATCGCCTCAAACTCGACGTTTGGGCCGCTTCCCGCAACATCGTGCAAGATCACGACCGGAACTTCGAGCCCTTTGAATCGATGCAGTGTCTCGCGGCGGAGGCAGGGGCCGTGTTCGGCCGTTCGTCGGGCGGCTTGCTCAAGTGAAAGAAGCGGCATTTCGGCGATTTCTGTGACGGACGCGAGCGACGTCCGCTCGTGGCGAAACGGCGAGATGAGCACAATGTCGTCGGGGCGGACATCCTCTCCTTCGACGAGATGTCGCACGATGCGCGTGATCGCGTCGCGCACTGCATCGCTGTCACCATGCGGGTGACTCCACACCACCACAGGTTGACCGCTCCGCATCGAGGGCGGCGCATGCAGCGCACCGAGTCGCGCCGGATCGAGAGCGCGGAGGAACGCGGTGATCGACGCAGAGTTCCGCAAATTCTCCGAGAGAACAAGTGGCTGGCCGAAGCGCTGTTCGACCTCTTCATCGCTCGCGCCGTCGTAGAGGCACTGATTCGGATCGTGAAAGAACGCGATCCGTGGTCGTGCGCGGCGTGTGGTTGCGGCGAGTGCTTCGACCGCATCAAGCATGTGTGGCGTGAAATCTTGGCCTTCGTCGATCACGATCGAGTCGAATGCGCCGAGTGCACCCGCGTGGGCGGCTTCGATGAGCGCGGTCACGAGCGCATCGAAGTGTGCTTGTCCCGCATCTTCCGGCGGAATGGTGATGTTGGTTGCTTCGCGCGCGGCCGCTGCCGCGAGTGCGTGGAAGCGCGCGACGACGAGCGAGCGCGTGCGAATCGAAGCGAGCGGCGTTTCTGGTCGCGTTGGTTCCGCACGCAGGCGCGCGGTCAGCGATGCAGCGAGCGGAATGTTGTAACAAAGTACGAGCGTGCGAAGTCCGTCTGCATGATCGTTCGCGGCGCGACGCAGCGCGGCGTAGGTCTTGCCGGTTCCTGGGAAACCGCGCACATGCAAGCGGTCGATTTCGTGCGCTGCATCGATGATTGAACGCACGGGCCGCAAGATGTCGGTTTCGACCGCGCGCGCTTGACGAATCTCATCACGAACGCCAAGCCGCGTGCGAGTTTCAGGCAAAATGTGGCGCGCGACCAATTCGGGAACGCAAGAGTCCGCGCCGCACGTGACCTCGGGATAACGCGCGGCGAGCGCGTCGAAGAGATCCTCGATGTTCGCGAGCAGTCGCGCGGGATCGTTGCTCACGCGACTATCGAGGACGTGGCCTTGCGCATCGGGCGGCAGCGAGTCGGCGCGGATTTCGATATCTGGAGTCGCGATGAGCCAACCGTGGAGATACGGCGGATGCGTCTTGTCGTGGAGCGCCTGTGACGCGAGCAGATTGACGAGCGCGTACATCGCAGCGATCGCTTGCTTCGGTGCTCCGCGACCGTCACGGCGAATCTGCGTACCCACACGGCGATGCCAGCCGTTCGTCGGATCGAAGCGGTAATCGCCGCCCTTCACTTCGATGACAAGCATGCCGCGCGATGGATCGATGACGAGAAAGTCAATCTCGCGGGTGCCGACGCGGTCAGGATCTTGGACGAGTAGATTCTGAACGACGGTCCACGGGCGCTCGGCAAGTGCCGCTTCGAGCATGCGGCGAAAGGCGAGTTCCGGCTCATTCGACGGGCGCGTTGCGCCTTCGGGCCAGATTTCATCGGGGATCGCGGGAACGAAGGTCGCCACGGCGCGAGTGTAACGGGGCTGCGTTGAACATTTGGCGCGGGGCGCCGTTCGATTGACGTCATAGCGCGCGTTCCGTTGCATGGCTCAAAGCAAACGACCCGCGCGGTGGCACGGGTCGTTTGGAGATTTGAGTCTTTGCTGTCGTTCATTTCGTCGTAGCGTTCGCGCGATCTCACGAACCGCGCGGCGTGACGAACGCGCCGTCTCACTCTCACTCTTCATCGTGGAACTTGAGCGCGTCGCTGTCGGCATCAGAGTTGTCGTAGTGCGACTGGAACACGGTGCCACTCCGCTCTTGCTCATCGCGCAGTTCCTGCATGCGCTTCCATTCGTCCATGGTCACGATGACTTCGCGCGCGACCGAACCCTTGTGCTCGCCGAGGATGCCAGCGAGACCCATCTGGTCGACCAAGCGCGACGCGCGGCCGTAGCCGATCGCGAGTCGGCGCTGGAGGAGCGACACGCTTCCGCGGCCCGACTCAATGATGATTTCGACGGCCTTGTCGAAGAGTTCGTCGCGCTCGGTTTCGACCGCGCCGCCTTCGCCTGCCTCGCCTGAGCCGCCGCTGTTTGCGACTTGTCCCGAGCGAATCGTGAGGAGTTGCCGCTCGAAACTTGGCGCAGCAACCGTCTTCAAGAACTTCGTCACCGCGCGGGCTTCCTTGTCATCGACGAGCGTGCCTTGGCAGCGGCGCGCGTCGGTTTGGCTCGGCGTGACGACCAACATGTCGCCTTGACCGAGCAGGAGTTCCGCGCCCTTCTGATCGAGCACGATGCGGCTGTCGGTGCCGGAGGCAACCTTGAAGCCGACGCGGCAGGGCATGTTCGACTTGATGAGGCCGGTGACGACGGTCGCTTGCGGACGCTGCGTCGCAAGGATGAGGTGGATACCAACCGCGCGCGCCTTTTGAGCGATACGCACGATCGATTGCTCGACCTCCTTGTTCGTCATCATGAGGTCGGCGAGCTCGTCGATCACGAACACCATGTACGGGAGCTTCTTTGGAACCTTCGCCCACTCGACCTCGTCGGCGGGTGCGATGACTTCCTTCAACTCCGACTCGCTCAGCGCGTTGAAACTCTTGATGTCGCGGACGCCCGCTTCCTTCAGGAGTTCGTAGCGTTCTTCCATCTTGTTGACGGCCCATTCGAGGATCGCCGCGGCCTTACCCATCTCAGTGATGACGGGGCAGGCAAGGTGTGGGATCTCGCTGAACTGCGCCATTTCGACCATCTTCGGGTCGACGAGCACGAGCTTGAGTTCGTCGGGACGCTTCGTATAGAGCCACGACATGATGATCGTGTTCATGCACACCGACTTACCCGAGCCGGTCGTACCCGCGATCAACATGTGCGGCATCTTGGTGAGGTCGAGGACGAGCGGCTCGCCGGCCGAGTCCTTGCCGAGGAACATCGGAAGCATCATGCCGGAAGCGTGTCCGCTCGACATGAGTTCCTTGAGACGGACCTTTTCCTTCTGCTTGTTCGGAACTTCGATGCCGACCGCGGTGCGACCGACCATGTTCGGAATGATGCGCACGTTTGGTGCTTGCAGCGCGCGGGCGATGTCCTTCGAAATCGTCTCGAGGCGCGCGACGCGCGTACCCGCGGCGAGTTCGACGGAGTAGAGCGTGACGACGGGGCCCGACTCGATATGGGTGATTTCGCCTTCGAGGCCGTAGGTCGCGAGGGTGCGGGTGAGGAGTTCCGCCTGCTCGCGCACGTACGCTTCCATCTTCTCGCTGTAGTTGCCTTCGGGTTCTTCGAGAAGTTCGAGCGTGGGGAACTGGTAGCCCTCGTAGTTCTCGGTGCGCGGGATGTCTTCGTCGCGAAGCTTCGTGGTCGACGTCTTCGCGGTCATCTTGATCGGGAGCTTCTCGATCTTCGCGCGGAGTTCGTCTTCTGAAAGCGGCGCACGTTCACCGCTCGCGTCGGGCTTCGTTTCGGTGACGGTCGTTGCTGCGACGGCGGGCGCGGTTGCGTCCTGATCCTCATCGCTTGCAGTGATTTCATCGCCCGAATCGACCTCTTCATCAACCTCTTCATCGATCTCGGCGTCGTCTTCGATCGCCGCTTCGTCCTCATCGGCGATCTCTTCCTCATCCGCGCTTTCGTCAGCCTCGACCGGCTTCGCGACCGCCACCGCCGGGCGCGCCGACGAACGACGCGCGGTCGACGTGCGGCGACCACCCGCAACTGCAGGCTGCGGGAACATCGCGGAGAACCGCTCGCGGAGCGAGACGAAGAAGCCCTTCCAGTCGTACTCCCACACAGGCGCGAGGAACGCGAGTGAGCGCTTCATCGCACCAGGCAACATCGCAACCAACGCATCCGCGGCGACGATGGCGCCGACCGCGAGGCCTGCGAGGAACGCGATCGACGCGCCAACGGGGCCGAAGCGCGCGTGCATTTCGTCGGCGAAGAACATCGGAACAAGTCCCGCGTCGACACCGGTGAGCGGGCCAACCGTTGGGAACCACTCCGCGTGCAGCGCGCCGAACGCGCACATCGCGATGAGGCAGCCGACGAATCGCACGAATGGGTGCGCGATCGGGCGTCCGAAGGCGGTGAAGCCGAGGAGCGCACCGAAGTAGACGACCGGAATCCACACGCCGAAGCCGAGCGTCGAGTAGAGCCAGTAGGCCGCCGCCGCGCCGAAACGGCCGCAGAGATTGAGCGGCGGGTCGGTCGGCGTTGCGACGACGTGCGTCGGCCAGTCCGTCGAGCGGAAGCTCGCAAGACTGACGAACAAACACACGTAGAGCGCTGCCAAGAGCACCCAAACGATGCGGCGACGGTTGAGATCACCGTCAGTGGCGGGGTTGGTTACATCCGTATCCGCCTCAGACGCACCAGCGCGCGTCGAGGCATTCCGAGCGGTCTTTGCCATGGTCCTGATATCGGCTCAGCGGACGCGAAAAGCCCAAGCGAAAAGTGAACCGGAGACTGGCCGTGCCACGCGCCCCGAAACCGAGCGGTCCGAGCGCGTCGAACTGATGGTCCGCGCCCCGCGACGCGGGCATTCGCGCTACCTTTCGCGCCATGCACTTTCGGCTTGTCGACCGCTTCCTCGAACTCACCGATTCGTCTGCCGTCGCCGTCAAGAACGTCACGGCGGCCGAGGAGTACCTCCAAGATCACTTTCCTGGATTTCCCGTCCTCCCCGGCGTCTTCATGGTGGAGGCGCTGACCCAAGCCGCTCGTGCCGTGATGGAGAAGCGGGGAACGCCGCGCATGGTGCTTGGCGAGGTGAAAGCGCTTCGATATGGCAGTTTCGTCCGTCCAGGTGAGACGCTGAAGGTCGAGGTCACGCTCGAGAAGACGAAGGACGACGGCACCGTCGTCTTCAAGGCGCAAGGCACGGTTTTGCGCGGAGCCTCAGATCCTGCCGCGCCCGCCGAAACGGCCGTCGCGGGCCGCCTTATACTGCGCCCCCTCCGAAACTGAAGTTTCGGGACCTGCCGCATCGGCGGCGGGCTTCGTTCGAGAAGTCCTCGACCGAAGTGTTGAACAAGCACCTTGCATGATGCCGCCCAATCTTTCTTTGGGCGCGACTGTGGAGACCGTGATGGCCAAGAGCCGCGAAGACATCGAAGCCGACGTTCGTGACGTACTTGTGGATGCCCTCGGAGTGGATGAGGATGATGTTGTTCCCACCGCGACGCTCAAGGGTGACCTCGGGGCTGAGAGCATCGACTACCTCGACATCGTCTTCCGCCTTGAGAAGAAGTTCTCGACTGCTGAGAAGCCATTCAAGATCGCCCAGGGCGAACTCTTCCCAGAGAACCTCATGACCGATCCGACGCTCGTCGAGAACGGCAAGGTCACGGCGAAGGGCCTCGCGCTCCTCAAGGAGAAGGTTCCGCACGTGGCGCTCGGCGACTTCGAAGGAGATCCGCAGATCACCAAGTTGCCGACGCTCTTCACCGTGAAGAGCCTTTGCGATTTCGTCGAGCGCAAACTCAAGAATTGATGTCGTTCGGGAGTTGCGTCTGAGGATCGGTTGCCCGACCGCTTGCTGGGTTGAGCGCGTGGCTGAGTTCTCGCGCTTCGAGCACAGGTGAAAGTACGTGTCATGCTCGCTTGCATCATCGTTGGATGTTGCGGGCTCGCTTTGAATGGAGTCGTTGAGATGCGATGGATGTGGATCGACAAGGTCATCGCGTTTGAGCCGGAAAAGCGGCTTGTTGCGGTGAAGAACGTCTCGCTCGCAGAAGAGCATCTCCATCAGCATTTCGCGGCGGAGGGCGGGCTTCCGGCCGCGCCTGTCATGCCGAATTCGCTCATTCTCGAAGGCATGGCGCAGACGGCGGGCATTCTCGTCGGCAGCGTGCACGGGTTTCGCGAGAAGGTCGTGCTTGCGAAGGTTGCGAGCGCGACGTTCGAACGCGATGTGACGCCTGGTGAGACGATTCGCTACGACGCGACGATCGAGCGCATGGATGACATGGGCGCGAGCACGATTGGCATCGTTGAGCGTTGGTCGTTTGTCGACAACGCGTGGGCACCAGTCGGTCGCATCGAACTGATGTTTAGCCACCTCGACCAGAATCGCGCGGGCACCGAGTTCCCCGAAGAGAACTTTGTCTTCGGCGAGAATTTCCGCACGTTGCTCGAAGGTGCTGGGTTGAAGAAGTTTGTTACGTGATTTGAGCGCTCGTTGTTTGAGCGCTCGCGACTGGCGGGCTGCTGAAGCTTCGCTTCAGGTGCCCGCTCTCGCTCGCTTTCGTCAGCCTCGCCGCGACTGAATCGCGGCGGGCTGAGATGCGCGGTTGATCGCTCGCAACTTGCTCGCTTTGGCGTGGATGGCGCCAGAGGGAGCCGCCGCAGCGGCGACCGCGACAACTTTGAACGCTCGCGACTGGCGGGCTGCTGAAGCTTCGCTTCAGGTGCCCGCTCGTGTTAGAGCGCTCACAACCTGCTTCGCAACTTGCTCGCTTTCGCGTGAATGAGTCGAACATTTCCGAAGGCGG
>JBJOHQ010000052.1:0-6284 GCA_046047595.1 Planctomycetota bacterium
CAACGAGTAGCAGTCGCGCGAGCCCTCGCGCAAATCGAAGGCGCGAAGCGGCCGTTACTTCTCCTTGATGAACCATTCAGCGGCGTCGACCCAGGTGAAGTGGCCCGCGTGGTTGGGGCGCTTCGTGAAATCGCGCGGTCGGGCGCAGTCGTCCTGTCGCTCCATGATCCGGGACTTGCGCGATTGATCGCCACGCGCGCACTGGTGTTGCGTGAGGGGCGCATGCTCTTCGACGGCCCCGCGCGTGACGTGTTGACCGCCGCGAACTTGAGCGCGGCCTATCGGCATACGATGATCGAATCCGCTGCATGGATCGTGCCTGCGATCGTCGAGCAAGGTACGATGGGCTCATGAACGGCCTCATCTGGGTCATCGTCATCTTCGTCCTCCAAGCGGTGATCGCTGGATTGGCGAAGCGTGCTCAGCAAAACGCGCAACAAAAGCCGCAGCAAATGCCCAAAGAATGGCAAGGCGGTGCTCAACCGACAGCAGGGGAATTGAGCGACATGGCTCGGGGCGATATGGCTCGGGGCGACATGACTCGGGGCGACATGACTCGGGGCGACATGACTCGGGGCGACATGGCCGAACCCGCCCGAGCTGCGAAGCCACCCAAGGTTGCGGGCACATCAACGGTCGTGGTCAAGCGGCCGACGTCGATCGTGACAGGGAAACGATTCGCGACGTCTACAACAAAGACGCCTACAGCAAAAACTCCGACAACAAAGACTGCGACGGGGGCGCAACGATCCTCCGCCGGCGCGAGCGGGAAGCCCGTCGCAGCGCCGCCGACGAGCCCTGCACGATCTGCCTCCTCCGCCTCCACACCCGCGACTCCCCCCAAGGTGACTCCTCCGCGCGTGATCGTGCGCGCCGAGGCTCCTGAAGAAGCGGACGCGATGGCGAGTCGCGCCAAAGTCGCGGCGAGCGTCGCGCGGATCCGCTCAGTCGAATCGTCGGTGTCCTCATCCCATGTGACTGGCCTCGGTCAGAACTTGGGCAAGTCGATTACGGCAGCGGAGCCTGTCGGGAGTGGAGCAGCCGCTCGGCGCGACGCCCTCACGCCCTCCGCGATCGCGCAGAGCTTGCGCAATCCTCAGCGGATCCGCGAAGCGATCATCCTGTCAGAAGTGCTTGGGACGCCGCGCGGCATGCGCTGACCCCGTCACTTCTCAGCCATCGACCAAATCGGTTGTTCTTGGGGGAACTCCGCGCGTTCGCGCAGGATCGACGAGGGTTGACACAGAAACCCCGAGGTTTGGTATCTTCCCGACCCACGCGGAGTCTCCGCGCCTACCCCCATGATCGATATCCGAAAGCTCAAGGAACTCGTCCGCCTGATGGTCGAAAACGACCTGACCGAACTCGATCTCCGCGATGAGCAGGAGACAGTCACCGTCAAGCGCCCCGGCCTCCACGTCGCTCCACAAGTGATGGCCCCACACATGATGGCACCCGCCATGATGGCTCCAGCCATGCACGCGGCCCCATCAGCCGCCGCAGCCGCACCTGCCGCAAGTGCCCCAGCCGCTGCGGCGCCGGCAGCCGAGAAGCTCCCGTCCATCGACAGCCCGATGGTTGGCACCTTCTACGCGACGCCCGGCCCCGACAAGGCTCCGTTCGTCTCGGTTGGCTCCAAGGTCGGCCCCGATACCACCGTGTGCCTCATCGAAGCGATGAAGATCTTCAACGAGATCAAGGCCGAAACCTCCGGCACCGTGGAAGAAGTCCTCGTCAAGAGCGGTCAGCCGGTCGAGTTCGGCCAACCGCTTTACCGCATTCGTCCGAACTGATCCCACGCCGACTGTGGCGAGAGCGTGCTGCGCACAGCCTGCGAGCCTCGCTCACTTCGACGTTCTTCGCCTACTCCGATCCTCTTCGATCCACTTCGACCCTCCTCGACATCGCCCGCTGCGAGCGCGGCGGTGCTCCTTAGGAAACGCATGTTCAAGCGCATTCTTATTGCGAACCGCGGTGAAATCGCCCTGCGCGTCATTCGCGCCGCGAAGAGTCTCGGTATCGAGACCGTCTGCGTCTATTCCACCGCCGACAAAGCGGGGCCGTGGCTTGAGCACGCAGACCAAGCGGTTTGCATTGGCCCTGGCCCGAGTCCGCAGAGTTACCTCCGCATCGATCGCATCATCGCGGCTGCGGAAGTTTCCCACGCGGATGCGATTCACCCGGGTTACGGATTCCTCTCGGAGAACGCGCACTTTGCTGAAGTCTGTCGTGACTCTGGCTTCGAGTTCATCGGCCCTTCGCCCGAAGCCATGGCGCTCCTCGGCGACAAAGTCAGTTGCAAGAAGATGGCGCGCAAGGTTGGCACGCCAGTCTTCCCAGGTACGGAAGACGCGATTGAAGACATCGAAGAGGCTGTGAAGGTCGCGCACGAGATCGGTTTCCCGGTCATCGTGAAAGCCGCGGCAGGTGGTGGCGGCCGCGGTATGCGTGTCGCACGCGACGAGGCGCAACTGCGCGCGGGTATCGAAAGCGCGCGACAGGAAGCAGCCGCAGCGTTCGGAAATGGAAGCGTCTACATCGAGAAATTCCTCGAAAACGCGCGCCACTTCGAAGTGCAAACGATCGGCGACAAGCATGGCAACGCGGTGCATCTCTTCGAGCGCGATTGCTCGAGTCAGCGCCGACACCAAAAGTTGATCGAGGAAGCGCCGAGTCCCGGAGTCGACCCTGAGAAGCGGAAGAAGGTCTGCGAAAGTGCCGCGGCGCTCATCGCCAGTGCCAAGTATTCCGGTGCTGCGACCGTCGAGTTCTTGATGGACGCGAAGCAGAACTTCTACATGCTCGAGGTCAACACGCGCGTGCAAGTCGAACACCCTGTGACCGAAATGATCACGGGTATCGACATCGTGCGTGAGCAGATCATGGTTGCCTCAGGCAAGCCGCTTTCGGTGAAGCAGTCGGACATCAAGGTGACTGGTCACGCGATCGAATGCCGCATCAACGCGGAAGATCCAGATCGCGGTTTCATGCCGCAAGCGGGTCTGATCGAAACCTTCGCGGCACCCGGTGGGCTTGGCGTGCGCCTCGATAGCCATGCGCGCACGGGCTACCGCATTCCGCCGAACTACGACTCGATGATTGGGAAACTCATCGTGCACGGCCCAACGCGCGAAATCGCGATTGCGCGCATGAAGGTCGCACTCGACGAGTTCAAGATCGGTCCAGTCAAGACCACGATTCCTCTGCACCGCAAGTTGATGGACAACCCTGACTTTGCGAATGCAACGTTTGACATCCACTACGTTGAACGGCTTCTGAAAGCACACGAAGCGGAGAAAGCGGGTGGAGCTGCAACAGCCGCGCCCGTGAAAGCCTGACGCATGTCGACCGCATCCACCGTTGAAGATACGACGCTTGCAGACATCGAGTCTGCGCGCGCCCGCATCGCCGGTGGTGTTGTTCGGACGTCGTGCGTGCATTCGCCGAGTCTTTCGCGGATCACGGGTTGCGAAGTGTTCGTCAAGCTTGAGTATCAGCAGCGCACGGGGAGTTTCAAAGAGCGCGGCGCGCGCAACGCGTTGCTGCAACTCTCAGAGGATGCGCGTCGTCGCGGCGTCACCGCGGCGAGTGCGGGCAACCACGCGCTCGCGCTGGCATGGCACGGTCGCGATCTTGGAATTCCAGTCACGGTCGTGATGCCGAAGGTTGCGCCGCTTGTGAAGCAAGCGCGCTGTTTTGAACTTGGCGCGCGCGTTGAGATTCACGGCGCGAACATCGCAGAGGCGAAGGAATTCGCCGAGAAATTCGTTGAAAGTCAGGGCCTCACCTACGTTCATGGCTTCAACGACGCGGCGATCATCGCGGGCGCAGGCACGGTGGCACTTGAGGTGCTCGAAGAAGTTCCTGATCTCGATGCGATCGTCGTACCTGTTGGTGGCGGCGGACTGATCGCTGGTGTTGGGATCGCGATGAAGGAACTTCGACCACAGGCGAAAGTCGTTGGCGTCGAGCCGATGCGCGCGGCGAGTTTCGACGAAGCGCTTCGCGTTGGCGCACCAAAGCGCATCGTGATGGACCCGACGCTCGCGGATGGTCTTGCGGTGCCCGAAGTCGGTGCACGCGCGTTTGCGCTCGCGCGTTCGCGGGTCGACCGCATTGTCACTGTCGGTGAAGAACTTATCTCGCTCGCCATTCTGCGACTCGTCGAGATGCAGCACGGCGTTGTCGAGGGTGCGGGCGCGTCGCCACTTGCAGCACTGCTATCAGGACAACTTCCAGAACTCGCAGGGAAGAAAGTCGTCCTGCTTCTTTGCGGCGGGAACATTGATCCGTTGGTTTTAGCGCGCGTGATCGAACACTCACTCGCGTACGACGGACGACTCGTGCAATTCTCCGCAACGATCAGTGACCGACCCGGCGGCCTTGCTGAACTCGCTTCCACCATCGCCGCCGCAGGGGCGAGTGTGCAAGACATTCGTCACGAGCGCATTTTCGGTGGACCTGATGTGTCGCGTGTGCGAGTCTCGTGCGTCGTTGAAACGCGCGACGCAAAGCATGCCGACGAATTGCTCGAGGCGGTGCGCGCGCGTGGCATCGCGATCCATGAGCGGGTTCGCCCGCAGCCGCAGGGCTAACGATGCCAACTGTTGTTATTCCAGCCTACAACGAAGGAAAAGGCATCGCGCGCTGCCTTCGTGCAGTCTTGGCCGATGAAATCGCGGATCTGACCGTCGTTGTTGTTCCGAATGCGTGTAAGGACAACACAGCGGATGAAGCGCGCGCGGTTCCAGTACCTGCGCGGGCGCGTGTGTTGGTTGTCGAAACACCGGAAGGCGGCAAGACGAACGCGATCAATCTCGGCGAGCGCGCGCTTCGCGATGCGGGCGCCGATTCATATCCGCGACTCTTCCTCGACGGTGATATCGAGTTACTTCCAGGCACGCTGCGAGCGATTTTCGCGCAGGCTTCGCGCGATGAGGCGTGCGTTGTCGCTGCGCAGCCGCGATTTGAGTTCTCGCGCAGTGATCTCTTCGTTCGTCTCTATTACACCGCCGACTTCTTCAATCCCTATCACTGGACAACCGCGCCGAACGGATCAGGGACGTACTGCGTCTCCCGCGCGGGGCGCGCGCGTTGGGGTGCGTTCCCGAACATCATTGCCGACGATAGTTATGTCGAGCGACAGTTTGCGCGGAACGAACGCACGACGGTGGTTGGCTCGTTCGCCATCGTGCGAGTGCCTCGCAACTACAAGTCGCTGCGCGCGATCTCGGCGCGCAAACGCGAAGGTGCGCGAGAACTCGAGCCGATCGCGCCGCTTCGGAAGGATCAACACGATCCTTCGAGCACATTTGGTGTTGTTGGTCGAGCCTGTCTTCGACGTCCATGGTTGTTGCCCGCATTCGCGGTGTGGGCGCTCACCAAGTGGCTTGAACGCGTGGAACGCGGCAAAGTCGCGCGCCTCGAGGGGACTGAGCGCTGGCAACAAGACACAACGTCGCGCGAATGAACCAGTTGTACGCGGGAAAGTGTTCGGCAGGAGTTGCCGTTCTCGGACGCCATACGGCCGATTTTTCGTGATCCGCTGCGCATTCCTTGCAGATGTCTGAATTCGTCCATCCCTCACGCCGATCCCAAACGTGCAGGAAAGCCCGCGAGCCAACGGAGGGTTGGCGGGAGCGTGCAACAACGGAGTAGTAGGGAGTAAAGCCATGCGCGACGGATTTAGTTTCAACGAGAAAGACGTCCTTACCACCGGCGAAGTCGCCCGCATTTGCAATGTGGCGAGCCGCACGGTTAGCAAGTGGTTCGACTCTGGGCAACTCCAGGGTTACCGCATCCCGGGATCGAAGGATCGCCGGATTCCGGTTTCGAACCTCCTGCAATTCATGAAGAAGCACAACATCCCGATGGACGGCTTGATGAGTGGCGCACCGCGCGTCCTCATCGTCGACTCGGATGCGAACGTCGCAGAGACGCTCTCGAAGGTCCTCAAGGAACAGACGCGTTACGACGTGCACGTTGCCCACGGCGCGTTCGCCGCGGGTGCTGAGTGCGAGAAGTTCCGTCCGCACGTGATGCTTCTCGATGTGCACATGCCCGAAGCGGAAAGTGGCGCGTTCTGCGCGTTCGTCCGTGGTTCGGAAGACCTGCAAATGACGAAGATCATCGGCATGTCGAGCCGTCTGACCGATGGTCAGATCAATCAGCTCGTCGGTCGCGGCTACGACAGTGTGCTGCGCAAGCCGTTCACCGTGCGTCAAGTGATTGACATGATCGAGAACGCGCACGCACTCGTTGCGTGAGTGGACGACGGAACAACA
>JBJOHQ010000053.1:0-5031 GCA_046047595.1 Planctomycetota bacterium
CTCGAAGCTGCGGGTGGTTTCGATGTGCTCGATTGCCGCGACGCGACCGACGAAGACCTTCCGGCGAAACCGTTTCGGAAGGGCGCGGGTGATGTTGTGCTTGTGTTGCGCGCGAAATCGCCCACCGCGAAATCGCCCACGACGAAATCACCCACGACGAAATCACCCACCGCGAAATCGCCACGTAAGTCATCAACATCGAAGAGCCGCGCCACGCGGAAGCGCGCATGATGCGCGTATTTCGGCCAGTTTCTCCCGCGATTCCTGCAGGTTGCGTGCTGGCGGAGTACGACGCACGCCATCCGCGACACATCGCGCAAGACGAAGTGCAACTGCCGCCCGAGGAACGCGCCATCGCCGAGGCCATTCGGTCTGCACCGCGACGCACCGGCTTCATCGCGGGACGACTCGCGTTGCATGCGGCGCTTCGTGAAAGCGACGCGCGTGCGCACGCGAGTCGACCAGTGCTTCGCGATGCGCGCGGCCGTCCGAGTCCGACATGGGACGCTCCGCCTCCGCTCTCGATCGCACACTCGCGAAAGCGCGCGATCGCGATGGTGGCACCGAGCGGTTCATGTGCTGCTCTTGGCGTCGATGTCGAAGAGGTGGATGCACACCGTGCGCACGCGCTCGTGCGGATGTCGCTCTCCGACGCGGAAATCGCGCTGATTCGCGCGACGGACGCCGAACTTCTGCAAGGCCCGATCGCGCTTTGGTGCGCGCGTGAGTCGTGCGTGAAAGCGCATGCGCTCGAAGTCGGATGGTTTGGTACTTCGCTCGTCGCAACACGCTTCGAGCCTTGCGAGGTGCCCATCGAAAGCGCGACTCGCGCGTGGAAAATCGAGATTGCCTTCGAGAACTCGCCGACATTCGTCGCAACCGCGTGGGTAGCCGACGAAGCGGTCTACGCGTGCGCGGCGCGTGCGTGATTGCAGTACACCACACGCGCTTCAGCGGCGAAATCGTGGCATTTCGCGCAACCAACCTGCCTGCACAACACCGAAAAGCCCAACCAAAATCGCTTCGGCGGCATCGTGACCGAGTTCCGCTGTCACTCCACGCGTCTCGCTCCATGCAATCACTTGTGCTGCGAGTTTGACTGCGGATTCCTTCGCAAGCGCGCCATCGCGCGACTCGCGCTCGTAGAGAAACGTCGATCGCCACGCGCTTGCATGCACCGCGCGAAAGTGAATCCCTCGATGCGCAGCAGCCCGTTCCCACGCCTCGGCAAGTTCTCCCCCGCCCTCAACGATCAGTGAGTGCACATGTGGGACTTCGTCAAGAATCGCGGCCGACGCTGCGCGAAGCGCGTCCTTCGACTGAAACCGTCTCGCACGCACCGACTCGAGTTTCCCATCGCGGCCAAACACCGCGATGCCAGTCGCGAGCCCAAGATCGACCGCGAGAAACCGCGATTTCTCACCGAGCATGCGAAGGGTCGGCGTGCGCAACGCTTCCGCAGATCGCGAAATTCCCGCAGATTTCCGCCGTTCTTCCGCTTCGAGCTCCGCGGCGGCCGCGGCGCGTTCAGACTTCGGCGGCGTGCGCTTTCCCCACTTTGGTTCGTCGGACTTGTCGCGTCGGCCCATGCGCAAAGCCTAACGGGAGGCGCGTCGTGAGGGATTGGTAGCAGCACATCGGTTGGAGCATTCGCCCCACTTCCCCTACATTGCGCTGCATGGCACTTCCCCATCTCACCGATGAAGAAACACGCACGTGGACCCGCGAACAAAAGGATCGTTGGTGGCTTGAAAACGTCTTCCGCGGAAACATGCCGCAGTTGACGATCCGCGCTGCGATCACAGGCTTCTTCCTCGGCGGCGTCCTTTCCGCGACGAATCTGTACATCGGTGCGAAGACCGGCTGGACGCTCGGCGTTGGCGTCACGAGCGTCATTCTCTCGTTCGTCATTTTCCGTGCGCTTTCCAAAGCGCAGGTTTCGAAGGACATGACGATCCTTGAGAACAACGCCGTGCAATCGATCGCGACGGCCGCGGGTTACATGACCGGCCCACTCATCTCGGCACTCATGGCCTACATGTTCGTGACCAACACGACGATGGCTTGGTACCAAATGCTCGCGTGGAACATCATCGCGAGCCTCCTCGGCGTGCTCGTCGCGTTCCCTATGAAGCGCCGCTTCATCAACGATGAACAGCAACCGTTCCCCGAAGGCCGCGCCTGCGCAGTCGTGCTCGACTCGCTCTACCCAGAGGCACCAGAAGGCGGCACGAAGAACATGGCCAACGGCGAGCCGATCGCGAAGCCAAAGTCCGCAGATGGCGCAGGCGTTGACGCAGGCGTTTTCAAGGCGAAGGCACTCGCAGCCGCAGCGTTCATCGGTGCGGGTCTGCAGATCTTCGTCGCCTCGGGATACATGGCGATTCTGCAGATTCTCCTCCTCGGCAGTTCGAAAGCGAAAGACTCGCTCATCAAGATTCCTGAATCGCTCGACGAGTGGATTTATCACCGCGCGACTACGAATCCTGGCGCGTGGATTCCAAACATCAACGGCATCAGTTTCAAACAACTTGGTGTGTCAGCGGCATTCGATCTCGCGATGGTGGGCGCAGGCGGCCTGATGGGCATGCGCATCGCATCGAGCGTCATGCTCGGCATGGTCGCGAACTTCCTCATCGTGGCGCCGCTCATGATTTCGATGGGCGAAATCGTGCCGAAAAACTACACGGCCATCGCCCAAGCCGACGGCACTTACAACATGGCCGATGCCGTCTTCGGTCGCGCTTACCTCACCAATTCATGGTGCCTTTGGTGGGGCGTCGCGATGATGGTGACTGCATCGATGGTTGGTCTCTTCGCGAAGCCAAAGCTCCTTATCAGCGCATTCACAGGCCTCTTCAATCGCAAGGCGAAGAGCGAAGATTGCCTGAAGGACATCGAACTGCCGATCAAGTGGAGCATCATTGGAATTCCGATCGTCTCAGCGGTCATCATTTGGCTGAACTGGTACTGGTTCGGCGTCAATCCGTGGCTTGGCGCGCTCTCGATTCCGCTGATCATCGTGCTCACGTTGATCGCCGCGAACGCGACCGCGCTCACGTCCACGACGCCAACCGGCTCGCTCTCGAAGATCACGCAATTCACTTTTGGCGCGATGCAGCCGGCGAATCCGGCGACCAATCTCATGACCGCGGGCGTGACCACCGAAGTCGCGTCGAACGCGTCGAACCTCTTGATGGACATCAAGCCTGGTTACATGCTCGGCGCGAAGCCGCGTCAGCAGGCCATCGGTCACTGCATCGGTATTTTCGCCGGCGCCATTGCATCCACGCCACTCTTCTACATCTTGTTCATGTCGAACAAGGCTGCGGAAACGTCGATCAAGGATCACATCACCGAGAAGTGGGCGGTCCCTGGTGCGATTCAATGGGCGGCGATTTCAGACGTCATCGCAGGCATGGGCCAGTCAGGTGTTCAACTCGTTCAAACGGGTGCCGATGGCATCGCGAAGTTGTGGGGCGTGCTTCCTGTTTCGGCCGCATGGGCGATGCTTGCGGGCGCACTCATCGCGCTCGTGTTTGAAATCGCGCGCACCGCGACGAAGGGCAAGTTCCCGATCAGTGCGGTTGGCATGGGCCTCGGCATCGTGCTTCCACCTGAATCGACGATCGCCATGTTCGTCGGCGCGTGCCTCTTCAGCTTCTTTGAGAACAAGTACCACCACGCGATCGGCTCATTCGGATGGCGGCTCTGGGTTGACTCGAAGGAAGCCGTGTGCGCAGGCTTGATTGCTGGATGGGCGTTGCTCGGCGTTGGCGATGGCATCATCGCCGCGTTCGGTGAGCAGATGGGTATCTACGAGACTGAGGAAGATCGCAAGGCTGCCGAAGAAGCTGCGGCTGAGTCAGGCCAAGTTCGATCGTTTGAACTCACGCCGGCAGAGCAGCATGCGCAAGAAGTTCTGCGCGGCTGATGCGTGCGCAACTTGAAACACTCGCGTGCATGATCTCGCTCGTCCTCGCAACGACTTCTCCATCTCGCAACTTTTTCTTCGAATGTCGTCATCTCGCACTTGACGAGCCGTGAGTGCCTCCTAGGATCCGCGCCTCAATGATCTCTCAGCCAACCAGCGCCGCCATGAAGCCGATGCACATGCATGCGAAAAAGCATGTCATGCATGTCTCCATGCCGACGTCGGGACCGCGCTGAACGATTTGTTCTCAACTCCGTTCACTCACCGACGCCGGCAACCGCCGGCGTCGGTCGCTTTTCGCGGCCTTTCCGGCGGATCCGCGCGTCAACCCTCTGCACTTTGGCGCTACCTGCAGCGCGAACGCCACGCGCATCTCGCGAAAGGACTCCACCATGACCGCTTGCAACATCACGTTCTCCTACTCCATCGAAGCCCCACTGCCAGCCCAACCAAACGACACAGCCGCGCCGCTCGTGGCTTCTGCCGATCCGCAGCGCCCCCTTCTTGAGAGACTCGCCGCTCGTATCTCGAGCGGCACCGATGAAATTGCGCCTTTCGCGACCGTCTCGAGCGCCGCACGCGCCATCGCGTTGACGTTCCTCCTCGGACGACGCGTCGGTCTCGCCGCGACGCAGAATTCGCCGCTTTCGCAAGAAGCACGCCTCTGTGCCCGCTCG
Organism: Planctomycetota bacterium; assembly: GCA_046047595.1. Classification (GTDB taxonomy): domain Bacteria; phylum Planctomycetota; class Phycisphaerae; order Phycisphaerales; family SM1A02; genus QWPT01. Next base: position 4,612 of record JBJOHQ010000053.1, read on the forward strand.
ACGCGCACCCTCGATGTGACGAGTGATGCGGCGAATGGGGCCACGAATGGAGCCACAAGTGGAGCCGCGAGTGGAGCCACAAGTGGAGCCGCGAATGGAGCCACGAGTGATGCAGAACTGGCTTCGCTGATCGAGTTCGCGCGTGAAGTCGACGTCCTCGTCCTCGAGGCGCCGCAACTTTTTGGCACGGACATTCGCGAGCCACTCACGCCCCGCCAGTTACTCGAACTCCGCGCACGTTCACCCCGAACGTTGATCGTGCTCGATCTCTTGAACGAGGACCTCGCGCGAACGCCGCTGACCCAAGCCGCTCTGTTGATTCCTGGCACGTTGGTCCTGCGTGGGTTCGGTTCGCTCTGGGCAGCAGAAGGTGCAGCAACGGTTGCGGAATTGGCGTTCGTCGCAGGCGCACCGACGCTT
>JBJOHQ010000054.1:0-4076 GCA_046047595.1 Planctomycetota bacterium
CGAGTCGAACGGACGGTTCAGCGTGGCTGAGCCAGTGAGCTGCGGAGCCCACGTGCCATATTCCTGACCGAGGACGCCGCCACTGTAATCCGAGTTGTCCTTATGCCAGAAGCCAGTCGCGGCGTTGAGGTTGGCTCCCCACCCACCCTGCGCTTGGAAGTTGAACACGTTGAGGACGGTGTCGGTCGCGCCGTTGAAGTTCGCGAAGACCTCGTAGCGGACAAGATTCTGTCCGCTGTTCGTGAACGGAGTCGCAACCACGGTGTAGCCCGTGAACGCTGCATCGCACGCACGCTCTAGTGTCATCGCGCCGATTGCACCGACTGCCGCCACCGCCAACGTCTTCGTCAACCGATCCATCGCACGACTCCTTCAAAAATTCTTCAACAGTCCTTCAAAACGAAGAAACGCCGCGAGGACGAACCTCGCAGTCAGCCATCCATCTCAAACCTCTTTCGTTGGTACTCGCACCAGAAAGAAGATCTTCACCCACATCGCCACAACACGCGAGTGCTCGGAATTCCAGGGCTCCTTGGCCGCAGCGAGCCTCAAAACCGCACACACGTCGCTTCCAAACCCGACCGAACAAAGTCTCCAACCGAAACCGCGGGGACGCGCGGGACGCGAAACATACTCTCAATCCCCGAGATCCAAACGACAATACAAAATTTTAATCTTGAACCGTTGCTGATGTAATTTCAACGCAAGTTCCCTGTTCGATCGATCCGCGTGAAAAAGTTGTGCGGTGTGTCCGAAGCAAGGTCCCTGCGTCGCTCATGCGACATCGGCGCCCGCAACGTGCACGTCGAGTTTCAAAAATTTGTAAGTACATTTGAGGCGCAGACTTCGGGCCTCGCGTCTATGACCTTTCAACCGCTTCCGGCGACCACTTCCAGCCACCAGAACACAACGGCGAAGATCGGGCCATTGAAAGAGCATCGGCGCAGACGCCCGAAATCAGTCGACGTGCGCCGAGCAGCGTGCGGACGTCCACCCCCCACTCCCACCTACACGTCGCGTCGCCGGCTCAGCAAACCGCTCCGATCACCCCGCCGGGCAAACTCGCCTCTCAGGCCTCGCCCTCATTCATCGCCCTCACTCATCGCCCTCACTCATCGCCCTCAGCCGCCTCGCGGTCCGCGCCGTCATCACCTTCCGCGTCACCTTCAACCTCGTCTTCCCCACCATCCTCATCGCCATCGCCAAGCGTGCTCGCGATTTCGAAGACGATCGCTGCGCCGAGTCGCGCCGTACGGTCATCGAGATCAAGCGCTGGACAAAGTTCGGCGATCTCGACGCCGCGCACGCGCTCTGAGGCGATCAAACCACGGAGCACGCGACGGAACGCGGCATCTGGCGCGATGCCCATCGCGTTTGGCGCACTCACACCCGGCGCAAACGCAGCCGCGAAGACATCAAGATCGATGGAGAGTGCGATTTCCGCCTCATCGATCGCGTCGTTCACCGCGTCCATCACAACTTCGATCATGTCGAGTGCGAAACCGTCGGCATCCACGAGCGTCGCGCCCGCTTGTTCTGCTCGCGTGAAAAGCTGCGCCGTGTTTCCGAGCCGCTGCACACCGAGCGCTGAGTAGCGAAATTGCGCGCGCTTTTCTTTGCACCACTCCCATGCTTGGGTGAAGGGCGTGCCTGAGTTGGGGCCGCCTGCAGGAATGGGGCGAAGATCTAAGTGCGCGTCGAAGTTCACGCATGCGGGCGCCGTGCCCGACGCGCGCGCGATCCCGAGAAACAAACCAAACGCCTGATCGTGCCCGCCACCGAGGACGACTGGCACCGCACCTGCACGCACGACGCGCTCGACGACCGCAGCAAGCGCGTGCTGTGTTTCAAGCACGGTCGCAGACGGCCGAATATTGCCACACTCGATGAGCGAGACCCCTTCCACCGCAGGAAACGAGCCCATCCGCTCGCGCAACTTGCGCGGTCCATCTTCAGCACCAACACGCCCCATGTTCTCGCGAACACCTTCATGCGACGCGTAGCCGATGAAGCAGAGCGTCGGCTCGAAGCAATGGTCGAGCGGCTCCGACAAATCGTGGAAGGTGACCGCCTGATGCCAACGGCGCACGTCAAGTCCGTCGCCATCGTTGCGACCTGACCAGCCGTGTTTGCTGCCTTTCGCAGGCGGTTCGTACGACGTCGGCAACGGCTCCATCGCGGCGCTCACTTCTTCTTCCCTCCGCCAAAGACTCCGTCAAGCGCGCTTCCAACGCCTTCTTTCAACTTGTCGCCGGCGCCCTCGAGAGCCTTGCCCGCGCCGTCAAGCACCTTGCCTGCGGCTTCGCCGAGGCCCTTCGTGATGCCTTCACCAACCGACTTGAGTGCCGTTGCCGCTTCGCCAACACCCTTGTCGACCGCATCACGAAGCGGGCCGGTGATCGCGCCACCGATTCCATCAACCGCACCCTGCAAGCCACCAAGCACATCGCTGCCGAGACCTTCGATGTTTGCGGCGAGCACGCCCTTGATCGCCGAACCAATCACGACGCCAGAGAGTTCGCTCGCAAGAACGTCAACGCCGCCCTTCGATGAGAGATCACGGACGACGAGATCGGGCAACTTGATCTCAACCACACCCGCTTTGCCACCCGCGATGTTGCGCAGATTGACTTGCATCTTCTCAAGGCGAAGTTCGCGAATGATCGCTTCCTTCGATGCGCCCGACGGCGCCGACTCAGGTTGCGTCGGCTTCTCGCCGCCCGCGCTGGTGCCCGCACCAGTTGCCTTCTTCAGGTGATCGGCAAACTTCTGCACATTGAGCGCCCCCGTCGAGTCCTTTTCAATCTCGATCACAAGACCGGAGAGCGCAACGCGGTCGATCACAATCTTGTCACCCGTAAAGGACGAAAGCCCCGCGTCGACCGCGATCTCTTGGAGCGCGACGAACTTCGTGGGCGAGTAACCCGCGGGGTTGTCGACGTCGAGTCCGCGGATCGCCGTCGTTCCACTCACGAGGCCGATCGAGGCTTCGCGCACAGTGGTCTTCGTGCCGAGCGCGTATGTCCCCGCCGCTGCGATGCCCACGCGCGCGATCGAATCGATGAGGAACACCGCTGAAACCACACCGACGATGATCAAGATGACGAGCGCGAGAAGGAGCTTCTTCAGAATGCCACCGCGGAGAGGCCGGAAATCGTGTTGCATGGCGCGCAGAATACGGGTTTTCCGCGTCCTCTCTCGCGACAGCAGCGCCCTCTCGCTCTGGCTACCATGTCCGCCCCCATGCTCGAACCCGACATGAACTCCCCCGAGGCCAAAGCCGCGATGGCCCACGTGAAGTCGCTCCTCGGCTTCATCGGCGACGACCCGAACCGCGAAGGCCTCATCGACACGCCAGCGCGCGTTGTCAAAGCGATGCACGAGCACTTCTGGGGCTACCACGCCGACCCGATCGAGCCGTTGCAACGAACCTTCAGTGAGATCGAGGGTTACGACGAACTCGTCCTCCTGCAAGACATCGAAGTTCACAGCCACTGCGAGCATCACATGGTGCCGTTTGTCGGCAAGGCTCATGTCGCGTACATCCCGAACGGCCGCGTCGTTGGTCTCTCGAAACTCGCCCGCGTGGTCGACATCTATTCGAAGCGCCTGCAGGTTCAAGAGAAGCTCACGGCGCAGATCGCAAACGCGATCAACACCACGCTGCGCCCGCACGGCGTCGCAGTCGTGATCCAGGCTCGGCACTTCTGCATGTGCTACCGCGGCGTACGCCAGCCCGGCGCCGTGACGACGACGTCGAAACTCCACGGCTCGTTCCTCACAAACCCTGCTGCGCGCATGGAACTCTTCACGCTCCTCAGCCTGAAGCCCGACTGATTCGATTTTCAGCGGAAAACACACACTCGGCGCACCGCGTCGAGCCGATATCCTGCGTCCCCCGCTTTCACGGGAACCGAGCCCACCATGTCTGAAGTCACCGCATCGACGCCTTCCCCCGCCGCCCCGAAGAAGATGGACGACATCGTCGCCCTCTGCCGCCGCCGCGGCTTCATCTTCCAGTCCTCCGAGATCTACGGCGGCATCAACGGCTTCTGGGATTACGGCCCGCTCGGCAC
>JBJOHQ010000055.1:0-6256 GCA_046047595.1 Planctomycetota bacterium
CATGCCCGCACGGATCGCGAAGCGCCTTCTCGTCATCGGTTGGGATGCCGCCGATTGGATTCTGATCAACCGCCTCTTTGCCGCGGGCAAGATGCCCGTATTGCGCAAGTTGGTTGAGTCGGGCGCGCGTGCCGATCTAGGCACGCTGGAGCCGAAACTCTCGCCCCTCTTGTGGTCGTCGATCGCTACCGGCAAGACCGCCGACAAGCACGGCATTCTCAATTTCGTCGAGCCGAAACCCGATGGCAGCGGCCTCCGCGTGTCGACGTCCACATCGCGCAAGACAAAGGCGCTCTGGAACATTCTTTCGCAGAACGGTCTCTCGACGCACGTCGTCGGCTGGTACGCGTCGCATCCCGCGGAGCCGATCAAGGGCAGTGTGGTGACGAATCTGTTGCAGGAGGGCGAACCAGCGAGCGACGGAGCCGCGTGGCCATTGGTCGCGGGCACGGTGCATCCCGCATCGCGCGAAGACGCGATCGCCGCGAGCCGGCAGCGCGCACGGGCATTTCCGCGCGACACGCTGAAGGCACTCTTGCCGAAGCTTGATGAAGTCGGCGTTGGCGACGAGCGCGTGCAAACGCTCGTCAAACTGATGTCGTATGCCGCGAGCATCGAACGCGCGGCGATCGCGCAGTTGAAGTCGGGTGGCGCCTGGGATGCGGCGATGGTCTTCTTCGACGCAATCGACACGGTCGGTCACCACTTCATGCAGTTTGTCGCGCCGAAGATGGCGCATGTCACCGAACGCGAGCAGCGTTTCTTTGGTGGCGTGATGGACGCGGTGTACGAATGGCACGATGCCGCGCTTGGTCGCATCCTCGAAGCCGCAGGACCCGACACGACGGTGATGCTGCTCTCCGATCACGGATTCCACAGCGATCACTTGCGCCCGAATCTCAGCGATTTGCCGCCCGAACGGCGCATGGAACTTGAGTCAAGTTGGCATCGTCCGCAAGGTGTCCTTGTGTTGTCGGGGCCTGGCATCAAGAAGGGCGCCGAGATCGCTTCGCCAACGATTTTGGATCTTGCGCCGACCGCGCTGGCACTCTTGGGCCTCGCTGCTGGTGAGGATTTCGACGGACGCGTGCTCGCCGAAGCGATCACGGGCGAGGCGCCTGCACGCGTTGCGTCGTGGGATGCGATTGATGCCGCCGCGGGCGAGACGGCAGGCTTACATCCCGCCGATCTTCGACAAGATGTCTTCGAGGCAGCAGACGCGATCAAGCAACTCGTCGATCTTGGGTACATGGCCGCGCTTCCCGAGGATGTGCAAGGTCAACTTGATCTTGTTCGTCGCGAGAGCCTCTTCAACTTGGCGGTTGCGTTGATGTCGCGGCGTCGTGGCCACGAAGCCATTCCACACTTCGAGCGACTTGTCGCGGAGCGGCCTCACGAATCACGCTACGCGCTGCTTCTCGCAAATTGCCTGTTGAGTGCGGGGCGCGCAAGCGAGGCGGCCGACTGCATGGCGACGTTGTTGCAACACGACGCGAAGAATCTCGAAGCGCAGTTGCTGCGGGCCGCTGCGTTGTCGATTGCGGGCGATGAGAATGGCGCGCGCGCGCAACTTGATCCTGTCGAGCGCGCGGCACGCTCGCGCCCAGAACTTGCGCTTTCGCTTGGTGGCGTGCTCGGTGCGTGTGGGCGATTCGCCGATGCGCGCGCCTACTTTGAACAAGCGAAGGCGCGGAATCCGCGCGACACCGCTGCGCACATCGGCCTCGCGCGCATGCAACTCGCGCTCGGCGGTTTTGAGGCAGCGGCTGAACACGCGCTTGATGCCCTTGAGATTTCGCAGGCCTTGCCCGAGGCGCATCTCATTCTTGGCGCAGCGCTCGCGTGGTACGGCGACGAAGAAAACGCGAAGAAAAGCGTGGGTTTTGCACTCATGCATGATGCGGGCATGCTCGATGCGCATCGATGGATGGCGGCTCTTCACGCGAAGGCTGGCTATGTGGCCTACGAAGGCGACGCGCGCGCGGAAGTTGAGCGATTGCGCGCAACCGTGCCCGCCGGTGCTCGGCCAAAGGACATGCCGTTTGGCCCGGCGGCATTCGCCGCGAAGCACGGCATTGATCCTGTGTGAGTTGCGCGCGCTTGCACGAAACCGCACGAAACCGCACGAAAACTGCGCGCGGCGGAATTTGCGGTCACGCACGATTGCGGTGAAGCGACGGATCGACCGCGCCGCTTATGGCGTCAACATCGAGCGTGAGGCCGTTGGATGCCTGCAGAAACTCGGCAATGCGCGCTGCTTGCGCACGCGCGTCGTGGATGAGGTCCGCGTGTCGTACCGCGAGCACGCTGAAGTTTGGCCGCGCCGCCAACCATGCGTGCACTTGCGCGAGTTGCTGCGTGTAGATCGCCGCAAGTCGATCGGGCGGAAGTCCGCCGCCTGACTTTCCGCTGCGTGAGAGCATCGTCGACTGACTCTTCACCACTTCGCGTACATCGCGGTCGAGAAAGACCACGCGATACGCGCGATCGTCAGGGAGTTCTGGCACGAGCATGTGAATCACCTTGACGACTTTTCCACGCGCGTCATCAAGCCACGCTTTGTCGGTGCGGAGTGATTTCACGCGTTCAAACTCGAAATAGCCGCGCGGATTGTCATCATCGGCGGTGCGCACGCCGTCGGTGAGTGGCGCGATGCCGCCTGCGACGATCATCTGCATCGCCATGCTGGTACCCGAGCGGGGGAGGCCGGAAACAATCGTGGTGAAGTCGCGCATCGCCGAAGAATGTACACGGTCGAACTCGCGCGGCGCGATGCGTGCGCTTCAGGATGCACGCCTGTGCGTTACCTTTCCAACATGCAAACTTCGCCCGACGCTCCGATCGCGCCACGCACGCTTGAGATTCCGATCGATTCCATCGAAGGGGCGCGCCTTGCCGCGCCGTTTGCGACGCGGCTTGAGGTCTGTCACGACCTTTCGACCGAGGGTTGGACGCCCAAGATGGAACTCGTGCGCGCGTGCCGCGAAGTTGTCGAAGGCACGCAGGCGACGATCGTGGCGATGATTCGGCCGGAGTTTCCGGGTTGTCGCCGTGAACTCGATGTTGCGGCCTTCGCCACGACGCCGAAGTTGCTCGATCTTTCGCTCCGCGAGATTGAAAGTGCCGCGGCTGCGGGCGCGCACTCCGTCGGAGTGTCCTTGCTGACGCCGGACGGTTTCGTCGACATGGAGGCGAACGCGAAACTCATCGCGCACGCCCGCGGTTTTGGGTTGGTGGTCGCATTCCTGCGCACATACGACTTGCTGGTCGACCGCGCGCGTGGCATGCGCGATCTCTCGGCGCTTGGCTTCACGCGATTCATCACGGCGGGGGTTCTTGGTTGGGATGCGTCGGTTGCCACGCTTGACGAGCGCATCTCGGTGGTGAAGCAGGATGTGGAGAACGCCACACTCGAAGCGAAACGACTCGGACGTGCGCCGATCGAGGTGATTCCCGGCGGTGGAGTTCGCGGCGCAAACGCGCGGCGTTGGCTTGCGATTTCTCCGCACCTTCATGCATCATGTCGACGCGACGGTGTCATTGCTCGTGCAGAACTTGAGCATCTGCGCGATGAGATGCGGTAATGTGCGTGCATGATCAGCACACTTCTTGCGGCCGCGCTCGCGGTGGGTTCTTCGCATTCGTTCATTGCGCCGCGCAACGAGGTTGAAGAAACGGGGCAGGAAGAACTCGCGCGCTGGGCGGAGTCGCGCGACGAACGCATGCAGTGGTGGCGCGATGCGCGCTTCGGGATGTTCGTCCACTGGGGGCTTTACTCGCCAGCGGGCGGTTTCTGGGATGGCAAGCGGTACGAGCAGCACTACGCAGAATGGATTCAGCATTGGGCGGCGGTGCCAAGCGCGGAATACGCGCGACAAATGAAGCCGCTCTTCCAACCGGATGTTGGTTTTGCCGAGAAATGGGCTGATCTCGCGAAGGAAGCGGGGATGCGATACGCGGTGATGACTTCAAAGCATCACGATGGTTTTACGCTCTTCAATTCGAACGAGCCGTATTCGGTGAAGAACGACGTCGCAGGCGGTACGAACATCTCGCCTGCGGGGCGCGATGTTGCGCGCGAGTTTGCCGACGCGATGCGCGCGCGTGGCTTGCGCGCGGGCTTCTATTACTCGCTGCTTGATTGGCAGCACCCCGATGCGTACGAGATGGCGTTGCCTGGATATCCGAAGGATGGCCATGCGCGTGATCACGAGCGCTACAAGGCGTACATGCGCGGTCATGTAAACGAGTTGCTCGCGAACTACGGGCCGCTCTCGACGATTTGGTTTGATTACAGCGATGCATCGCGGCAAGGTGAAGCGTGGGGCGCGACGCAACTCTTGAGTGATATGCGCGAGAAACAGCCTGCAATTCTCGTAAACAACCGGCTTTTCAACGGGCTCGAGAACAAGAACGGCGATTACGGCACGCCAGAAAAGTACGTGCCGCCGACGGGTCTTCCGGGCATGGATTGGGAAGTGAATCACACGCTCAACGAGTCATATGGATTCAGCGCGCACGATGTGGGATGGAAGGACACGAAGACTGTCGTGCGGCTTTTGTGTGACATCGTGTCGAAGGGCGGGAATCTCCTTCTCAACATCGGCCCTGATGCACATGGACGCGTCCCTGAGGCGGCGCAGAACACACTTCGCGGCGTCGGCGCGTGGATGAAGATCAACAACGAGGCGATCTACGGAACGACCGCGAGTCCGTTTACACGGCTGTCCTGGGGCCGCGCGACGCAGAAGCCTGGCGTGCTTTACTTGATGGTGTTTGACTGGCCTACTGACGGCGTCCTGTGGCTGCCGATTCGCAATGAGATCAAGTCGGTGGATGTGCTTGGATCGGATGCGAAGTGCAGTTTCGCGGGCAGAAAGTTGGGTGATCGAACGGCCGTCACGCTGCCGCCTCCCGTCGACCCAGCATGCACGGTCGTGCGCGTCCGCTACGAAGGTGCGCTTGATCCGCTTCCGTTTGCGGTGCATCCGTCGGCCGACGGCGCGCTGATTCTGCTGCCGCACGACGCGAGCCTCGAAGGCCCTTCACTGAAAGTCGAGCAAGTCGGAGTCATCGGAGATGTCAAGTACAACATTGGCTACTGGCTCGATCCCGCAGCGTCGGCAACGTGGCCGATCGCGGGGCAGCAGGCGGGCAAGTATCGCGTGGTCGCAGAACTCGCTTGCAAGAGCGAATCCGCGGGCGCTCGCGCGTCGCTTGAGTGCGGCGGCTCACGCATCGACTTCACCGTCGAAGGGACGGGCGGCTGGCAGGAGTACCGCGAGTTTGAACTCGGTGTGCTCGAAGTTCCGGCGGGTTCGCAGTCGGTATCGCTTCGCGCGTCGTCGAAGCCTGGCGAGGCCGTCGTGAATGTGCGCGCGATTCGTTTGGTTCCGGTTCGCTGATGGCGAGTTTCAACGTGCTGGCGGTTCGTGCGCGAGTTGAGACTCTTCTCCGCCGCGCGCGACGAAACCACTGACGACTCTCGCGTGCGCTTGAATGAGCTTCGCGACATACGCATCGTCGCTTGTCTCGCGGACTTTCACACCCTTCGGTGTGTTTTCGTACTCGAAGCGAATCTTGTCGGCGTTGGCGAAGATCTCGCGAAACATCGGGTCCCACATGCGAATCGCGCGACCATGCTCGACGCGCACTTTCATCGCGGCGACGTGATTTTGGATGAGTGCCGCGACTTCGGCGTTGTCGGATTCTGTCGTCGATTCAATGCCGTTCGGAATGTCGCGGAATTCACGACGGATCAGTTCGTGATTCCCAAGCAATGTTTGAAAGACGTCGCGGTCGTACGCGACGGTGCCGGGTTCTGCGGTCGACACGCGCGAGCCGATGGAGGCGGGTGATGGGGTCGCTTGCGGCGTGGTCGCTTGCGGTGTGGTCGCGCAGCTAGTGAGGAAAGTGAACGCGACGAGCGGTGCAGCGATGTTCTTCATGGATTGCCTACGTTTGGTCGAGTGTGCGCGTTGATCCGCGCGATCACGAGTGTCGAGTGCGAAGCCTCGATGCGAACGGGGCCCGAGGAGAGAAGCGTGGAGTCTGCTGAAAGGCTGCAGGATTCTTCGATTGTTGCACAACGAAGTAAATCCCTCGTCTGCGCGACGAAAACGAGAACGACGTTTGCATCGACTTCGATCAAGCGACGTTCGTCGACCCGCTGAATCTCGAGTGAGCCAGTCCATTTTGTGCGATGAAGCATGAGGTTCGCGTCGCGGACGCCGCTTCCGACGGGCGTTCCGATGAT
>JBJOHQ010000056.1:0-8976 GCA_046047595.1 Planctomycetota bacterium
CGCGCGACGCTTGAGGGTGTCGCGCATGAAGTGGTCGATCTCATCAACGCCATTCGGAGTGGCGGCATCGAACTCCACGCGTTGCGCGTCGATGGCGGCGCGGCCGCGAGCGACTTCCTCATGCAGTCTTGCGCCAATTTCTCGCAACTCGCGATGGAGCGGCCGAAGACCTTGGAAACAACGGCACTTGGCGCGGCGAGACTTGCGCAGGTCGGACTTGCGCTGGCGGGACGCGCGCAGACGTCGCGCGCTGGTGCGTCGGCGCAGCGGGAAAACGGCGAAAATCTAAGCGCGGTCAACACGATTCCAGGCGGCCTCGACCGCCGATTCGAACCAACGCTCGACGCCGCGGAGCTCGCCCGCGCGCGTGCGCGTTGGAACCGCGCAGTCGATACCGTACGGTTCTTCGGGAGTCCTGCATGAAGCGACCATTTGAACGTGCTGCACAACTCGCCTCACTGAAAGCGCTTGATTTCGAAGTGCTCGTCGTTGGCGGTGGTGCAACTGGCCTCGGTATCGCGGTCGACTCAGCGTCGCGTGGCTATCGCACGGCGCTCATCGAAGCGCATGACTTTGCGAAAGCGACGAGTTCGCGCAGCACCAAGTTGGTGCACGGCGGTGTGCGCTATCTCGCAGAGATGCACTTCTCGCTGGTGACCGAGGCGCTCGAAGAACGCGCGATTCTCTGCGAAAACGCGCCGCATCTCGTGCACGACCTCGCGTTCATCGTGCCAAAGTACCACTGGTGGGAAGGGCCGTTCTACGGAACAGGTCTGAAACTCTACGACGCGCTTGCGGGCAAGCGCAATCTCGGGAAGAGTCGTTCACTCAGTCGTGAAGAAACGATTCAGGCGATTCCAGGCGTCCGCGAAGATGGGCTTCTTGGCGGCATCGAATACCACGATGCGCAATTTGATGATGCGCGCATGGCGCTCGCCCTCGCGAAGACGGCAGCCGATCGCGGCGCGAGTGTTGCGAATCGCGTGCGTTGCGTTGGGCTTGTCAAAGAGGATGGACTCGTTGTTGGCGCCGAAGTACGCGACGAAGAGTCGGGCGAAGCGTTCCGCATTCGCGCGTCGATCGTGGTCAACGCGACTGGTGTCTTTGCAGACAGCCTTCGTCGCATGGATGACCCACAAGCGAAGACAAGTTTGGAACCTTCACGCGGTACGCATCTCATTCTGCCGCGGCGATTCTTGCCCGCGGATCACGCGATCATGGTGCCGCACACCGATGACGGTCGTGTGTTGTTTGTGATTCCGTGGCACGGCCGCACGCTTGTGGGCACCACCGATACTGAAGTCAAAGAAGCTGAACTCGAGCCGCGCGCGACGAGCGAAGACATCGACTTCATCCTGCGCAACGCTGGGCGATATCTCGCGGCGGAACCGACGCACGCGGACATTTTGAGCGTCTTCGCTGGGCTTCGCCCGCTCGCGCGACCCTCGGATGAAACAAGTTCCAAGAAGGTTTCGCGCGAGCATTCGATCGAAGTCGCGAAGTCGGGACTTGTGACCGTGACCGGCGGCAAGTGGACGACCTATCGACGCATGGCAGAAGAAGCGGTTGAAGTCGTGGCGGAAACCGCAGGGCTTGAAGTGCGTGGATGTGCGACGGAAACGCTGCGCCTGCACGGCTACGACACAACGGCAGGGCTCGAAGCGGGGCTTCCAGATCCGCGACGCATGTACGGCGCCGATCGCGCAGAACTCGAGAAAATCGAGCGCGCCGATCGGTTCCACGCAGCGCCTATGCACGCGTCGCTTCCAGTGACGCAGTCGGAAGTGATCTTCGCCGCGCGCAGCGAAATGGCGCGTAGCGTCGAAGATGTGCTTGCGCGACGAACTCGCTCGCTACTTCTCGATGCTCGCGCCGCGATGGAAATCGCTGATGAAACTGCGCGGCTCCTCGGGCGTGAACTCGAATGGACAGATGCCCAGTGCGCGGCGAGTGCGGCGGAGTTCCGCGAAGTTGCGCGCGGATATCTCCCTGCGTGATACGCTTCGTCTATGGACGTGAAACTCTTCTCGAACGCGCGCAGTGTGTTTTTCGCGCTGCTGGCGCTTCCCGTGATGTTGAACCCCAGCGCGGTCTTCGCGCAGGGCGCGAATGGTGGCGGGGGCTCCGCGCCGATCTCGTCTCCACCTGTCTCGCCTCCAGTAGGGAATGCCGAAACGCCGTGGCCCATCGTGCTCGGTACGCGCGCGGCCGCGCTTGAGCGAAGTTGGCCGATCGTCGATCAGGTCGTGCTCGTTCCGGATGGTCGGACGTATCTCGACGAACTCTCGCGATGGACGGAAACGGCGCGTTGGCCTGTTCTCTTTGAAGACGACGTGTACGCGCCGCTCTTTGTGCGCGGTTTCAAACCGGCGCGCGTCGTGCGTCGTGCGTCGGTGGGCGCGATGCCCGAAGCTCGCGCGGATCGTGAGAAACTCATCGCGACGTCGGCGGCGGACGCGATCAAAGATGGCGCGGTGGACATCGTGGCGGCGTGCGGAGCACGTGGATTTGCGCCGCCGATGGTCGTACTTGCGAGCGCGGATGATTCCGCGTGGCCCGCAGCCGCGGCCCTCGCCGCCGGTCGCGGTGCACCGATTCATTGGACAAACGACGACTTTGGCCGCGTCAACGACAAGATGAATTCCGCGACGTTTGTGCGGCTTGCCACGGAACTCGAGCGCGCTGCGGATCGCACCGGACTTCCATGGCAAGGTCTTGGCGACGCGATCGACGCGTTCGTTGTGTGTCGCGAAATCGCATGGAAGTGCGATCCTGATCTCCCTGACGCACTCAAAGTCAACATTCCAAGTGGACCATTTCCAACCGCGCCCGGCCAACCTGTCGCAACGCTGAATACCCTCGGGCGACATCGCGACGGCATGTGGTGGTCCGTCGGCTCGGGCATCGTTGGAAGTGAAGCGCGCAGCGCGTATGTGGCGATGGCGTCGCTCTTCGCACCGCGTGAAAGCGCGTGGCTTTTCCACACCTACGACGCGGGCAACGGATGGAACGATTACGACACGGCGAAAGCGGTCGAGCCGCTCGAAGCGCAAGGCATGGTGGTGCAATCGTGGGGCCGCGATCAGTCGACGCTCGATGGTTGGCGGCGCATTCTCATGGGTGGCTTCGGGTCCGATGTTCTCTTCGTAAACTCGCACGGCATCGCGACGCAGTTTGGTTTGGCCGCGGGCGGAACAGCGACCGCGCGCGATGTCCCCGTCTTTGATCGTCCGTCGATGGTGCACTTCCTGCACTCGTTCAGTTTGGAATTCCCTGCGAACGAGGATTGCATCGGCGGCGCATTCCTCGACGCGGGTGCGTATGCCTACTTTGGCTCGGTCTACGAGCCGCTTTTGATGGCGTTCATTCCGCCAGAGCTTCTCGTACAGCGTGCCGACGCGATGATTCCATTCGCGATCGCCGCGCGGCAATTCGAAGGGCCACTCGCGCGTCCGTGGCGCACGATGAGTTACGGCGATCCACTTGCGCTGCTCGCATCAAAGAAAAAGATCGGGATGAAGCGCGTTGCTCCAATGGATGACACAGCGGCGTCGTTGCGCGATGAAGCGGTGTTGTTCCTCAAGGAATGGAAAGAGTCGAAAGATGCAGCGAAACTCGCCGCGGCGATGAAGTCGCTCGAATTGGCGGGCGAAGATGAACTCGTGCGGCAAGCGTGGAAGATTGCAAGTGCGAGTGACGGCGCGAAAGATGCAGCGCCGTATGCGCTCGGTGCGCTGTTCCGTGCACGCGATCTCGACAACTTTGCCGTGGCGTACGCGATGACGTCGAAGCCGAATCGCATCGCGCGTCAGATGCTTTGGCAACTCGCCATCCCGCGACTTCCGACGATCACCGATCCGCGTCTCGTGGCGTTGCTCGCGCGCGATCCGCGTGGAAGTGACCCTTCGCTCGATTTGCTCATGCTGAAGCCTGCGGGCCAACGCCTTTTGGGTGATACGGGTTGGCAAGCTGCGATGGATCGACTCGCGCGCGAAACGCAGAATGAAACTGCGCGCGGCAAAATCGAAGCGTTGCGCTGAGCGTTACGAGCCCGCTGGAACGGAGGGTGTCGCGGGCGCGGCGGGCGCGGCGGGAGTGGCTGGCGAGGCCGGCTGCGTCGGCGCGCGCGGAGTTGCGCGTCGCGCGAGCGTTCCGCGTGCGCGTTCCATCGTGTCTTTCGGGTCGGGCTCGCAGTCCTTCGCCTCGTTCAGTTGTGCAGTGAGTTGTGCAGCCTCACGCGCGGCAAGTGCCGCTTTCACATCATCGGCAACCGCGCACGCGAGACCCGCGAGCCCTTGCGGTGTTGGATGAAGTTCATCGCGTTGTAAGAGCGGCGCGTCTTTCGTCGCCACCAAACGGTCGGCGCCAATTTCGAGTGCGCCTTCTTCCATGAGTTGTTGCTGCATGCGCGCGAGCGGCACGACGCGCACGTTCGCGCGGTCTTTCGCCCATGCGCGGAATCGTTCGTTCGCTTTCGCGAGTGTTTCGGTCGTGGGCATTTGACGCGCGGAGAGCATCTTGCCCACGGCGCGCGACATGTCGGGGATGTCACCCACAACGACGGGTGCCTCAAAGGTCGCGAGTTCTGCGAGGCCCTTCTCGAGTTTCACAAGGCGATCGGCCTCCGACTTGAGCGGTCCGCCTTCAGGCGCATCGTCGCCGTAGCAGTACCAAAAGAGAAAGTCGAGGGCGACGACGCAGTCGGGATTGAAGTCGCGCGCGCGCTTCACGGCCTTCGCGCCGTTTGCAACGGGCGAAAGAAAGAAGAAGCCGCTCGATGCATCGGTGGTCACAATCGCGAGATCGGGACATGCGAGTTTGAGCATGTCAGCGAGACGGAACGAACCGCTGTAGTCGCCGTCGTCGCGCTTCTCACGCATGCTGCAGCCGAAGCCCGCGGATGCGCTCGCGCCGATCACCGCGATGCGAACGGGTGTTGCACGCGCGGGTTCCGCGGTTGGCGTCCGTGCTTCCTGTGCCCGTGTTTCTTGTGCCCGTGCTTCCTGCGCCCGTGTGGTGGAGTGGACAAGGAGCGAGATCGCGAGCGCGAAGATCGAAGCGAGGCGGGGAAGGCGCATGGCGACACGATACGGCGGCCACTCGATGCACAAAGAAAAACCGCGCACGTTGCGTGCGCGATTTTCTGTTCGTTGGTTCTTCTGATCGAAGGTGGCGCGTCACATTCCGAGCGCGCGTGCCATCGTCGAGCCGAGGTCGGCAGGGCTCTCAGCGACGGCGATGCCGCAGGCCTTGAGCGCTTCGATCTTCGCCTGCGCGGTGTCGTCGGCGCCGCCGATGATCGCGCCGGCGTGACCCATGCGCTTCCCCTTCGGAGCAGTACGGCCAGCGATGAAGCCGGCGACCGGCTTCTTCATGTTTGCTTTGATCCACTTGGCGGCTTCGACTTCGTCGGTACCGCCGATTTCGCCGATCATCACGACGCCGTCGGTGTCGGGATCGTTGTTGAAGAGTTCAAGCGCCTCGATGAAGCCGAGGCCGCGCACGGGGTCGCCGCCGATGCCGACGCAGGTCGACTGGCCGATGCCGCGTTGCGAGGTCTGCCACACCGCTTCGTAGGTGAGCGTGCCCGAGCGGCTGACGATGCCGACGGCCTTGCCGGTCGACGCGTCCTTGCGATGCGTGTGGATGTAGCCAGGCATGATGCCGATCTTGCAGCCACCCTCGAACTTCGCGGTCGGACCCTCACCCGAGATGCGCTTCGCCGGCGTGATGATGCCAGGGCAGTTCGGGCCGATGAGCGTCGACTTTGGATACGCCTTCAGCGCTTCCTTGACGCGCACCATGTCGAGCACAGGAACGCCTTCGGTGATCGCGCAGATCACGCGAATGCCAGCGTCGGCCGCCTCGAGGATCGCGTCGGCAGCGCCCGCAGGCGGCACGAAGATCATCGTGGCATCGGCGCCGGTCGCCTTCACAGCCTGAAGCACCGTGTCAAAGATCGGCAGACCGTTCGCGTCCTTCTGTCCGCCCTTGCCGGGCGTGACGCCGCCAACCATCTTGGTGCCGTAATCGAAGCAGCCCTTCGTGTGCGAGGCGCCTGCGCTGCCGGTGATGCCCTGGCAGATGACTTTCGTGTTTCCGTCGACAAGGATGGCCATAGGGGGGGAGAGGATAGCGGATCGCGGGATCGCTCGGGAGGGCCTGAAAAACCCGCCCTTCGCTACACTCGCGCGCCTTATGGCCACCAAGACCGCGAAGTCGAAGCCCGCCCCAAAGGTAAGCACGGGGGCAAACACGAAGGCAAACACGAGGGCGACCTCAACGGCAAAGTCGAAGGCAGCCCCAAAATCGGCTGCGAAGAAGACCGCCGCGAAGAAGCCGCTCACCTACGCCGCTGCGGGCGTGGATATCGACGCAGGCGACGAAGTGGTCGACCGCATCGTGCCCATCGTGAAGCGGACGTATTCGCCACGCGTGCTTGGTTTGCACGGGGCGTTCGCGGGGATGTTCCGCCTGAATGGTCCTGCGGGATTCGGCTCAAAGAAGATGCGCAAGTACAAGGATCCTGTCCTTGTCGGCTGCACCGACGGCGTCGGCACCAAGGTGCTTCTTGCCGCGGAATTCAAGATCTACGACACGGTCGGCATCGATTGCGTCGCGATGAACGTGAACGACCTGATCGTGCAGGGCGCAGAGCCGTTGTTTTTCCTCGATTACCTCGGCCTGTCGAAACTCGACCCGACGAATACGACCGCGATGATCGCGGGCGTGGCGAAGGGTTGCGAGATCGCGGGCTGCTCGCTCATCGGCGGTGAATGCGCGGAAATGCCTGACATTTACGCGCCTGGCGATTTCGACGTCGCTGGTTTCTGCGTTGGTGTGATCGAGCACGCGCGTGTCACGAAGCAGCCGAAGCCGAAGGTTGGCGACATTGTGCTCGGGTTGGCATCAAGCGGTGTTCACTCGAACGGCTACACGCTTGTACGACGCATCATCGCCGACGCGGGGCTTTCGTACGCGAAGAAGTACGCGGAACTCGGCGGCAAGCGACTCATCGACGTGCTGCTTGAACCGACGCGCATCTACGCGCGCGAAGTGATCGGCATGCTCGACGCGCTTGGTGCGAAGGAAGCGGTGAGCGGCATGGCCCACATCACGGGTGGCGGATTGCCCGGCAACGTCTGTCGCGCGCTTGGATCGGATGTTGATGCGGAGATTCACGCCGATGCGTGGATTCCGCCAGCGATTTTCTCGTTCCTGCAAGAGCATGGCGGAGTTGAAACCTCCGAGATGTATCGCGTCTTCAACATGGGCATTGGCTACACGATCATCGTGCGCCCGAAGATGGCCGCGACGGTGATGAAGATCTTGCGGAAACTCGGCGAGAATCCGGTGCCCATCGGACAAATCGTGAAGGGCAAGGGCGACTGCCGCGTGGTGTGAGGGTTTGGATGACACCAGAGGGAGCCGCCTCTACGCCTGCCAGCCGCGGTCGCGCTTCTTCTCGCCTTCGCGCTTCTTCGCTTCGAGACGACGTTCCTTCGAGCCGCGTGTTGGCTTCGTCGGCTTGCGCACTTTGGGGCGTTTCGCGGCCATCGAAACAAGCGTCTTCAAGCGAGCGATGCATGCATCGCGATTGTCTGCCTGCGAACGCGTCGAGTGATCCGCGATCAAGAGCGCTTCATCCGCGCCGTCACCAACGAGATGCGAGCCCGCGAGCGTTCGTAAGCGCGCGAGCGCGGCGTCGTCGAGTCCGACGAGATCCACGAGCAAGACGCGAAGTTGCGCTTTGGTGCTTGTCTTGTTGACGTGTTGTCCGCCCGGGCCACTTCCACGAACGAACGTGAAATCAAGCGCGGCGGGCGCGACGAAGCAGCCTCCACCGAGGCGCAGTGCGCCCGACGACGTCATCGAACTCGACGGAGAAGGGCGTGGCTTCGGTGTTTCCATAGGCGAACTCTCGCGCGCATTAGAAGACGAGTTTGATACCCGCGCGCAAGCCTTGCAAGCTGCCGTCGAGTCCCATCACGTCACCCTCGAAATCTCCACCGACCAAGCGATATCCAAAGTACGCGGCGCCCTCTTTGCAGAACCAGAATGAAATGTCAGCCTCGACACGCGAGGCGCCGCCGAGGTCGCCATCCGAGACAGGGATCGAGAGTCCGTACGCGCCGCTCGCGGTGATATCAACGCGGCGAATGATGGGGAAGGACTCTTTCGTATCGAATCCGAAACGGAATCCCACGCCGATTTCAAGCGCGAGGTACGAGTCATTCTCGTTGCTCGCGAAGCCCGTCGTCTCATCTGAAATCGTGCGCGAGAGCGCGTCGATATCCGCAGAAACAAGGCCGAAGAACGAAAGTTCGGTGCCGTTCGCGGGGGGCGTCCATCCATCGCGCGTCGAACTCCCGTCGTGGTCACTCCACGGAGTAGTTTGCGCAGCGAGCGGGCGATAGAAGTCGTACGCGACTTCCGCACCAACCGACCACCACGAGAACTCGCTCGTGAACGCATCACCAGCAGCGACCGAAACGCCGCCAAGCGTGAACGCCTCATCAGCACTTCCGCCGCCATCAGTTGAGAAACTGAAGCCGCGCAGCGACACCGCGAGCCGATCACGCACGAGTGCGAGTTCGCCGGCAAACGACGCTTCCATGTCGTGGAGATCGGGCGTGCGCACATCGATGCGCGCGCCGCCATCGGTGAAGTTACCTTCGAGCCGCGGGAGCCACGCATCAAGCGAAAGTTCGAGTTGAAACGGTGCAGGCTCTTTGGCGGTCGTCACTGGCGCATCAGCAGCGTCGGTTGAGGCGAGCGCGAGAGCCATGAGAAGTGTGGCGGAGTCCATACGCGCAGCGTATCAGCGGCTGCGCATCTCGATGACCGCGATCTCGGGCGGGCAATTCACGCGCAGCGGGAACCACGCGCCCACGCCGTTTGTGACGTAGAGATGCGATTCGCCACGTTCGTAATGTCCAGCGGTCAGACGTTCGGTAAAGACGAGATTGAGTCGTC
>JBJOHQ010000057.1:0-6408 GCA_046047595.1 Planctomycetota bacterium
CGAAGGGAATTCGACGCGGCCTTCGCGCAGCGTGCCGCCGGCGATGTACGCAACAGTGAGTGGCTCGGGCGTTTGCGTGCCCGAATCAAGCGTGGAGAGCACCACGTCGATGATGGTGTAGGTGATTCCGTTGGCGCCAACCTCGATGCGTGGCGCACTGAGCGAAAGAACGTCAAAGACTCCAAGCGTTTCTGGGCGCGTTGGTACGAAGAGTGATTTTGGGTCGTACTGCGCCGCCGACTCGGCGCGCGCGGTGAAACGAATCTCGCAAGGAATCGGCTGACCGACCTCGGGAAAGTCTGACGCACGCACTGTTGCCGCACAGCCTTCGAGAAGTGTTTCGCGAAACGCGGGAGCTTCTTCCGCGCGCGCACTTGGTGCGTCGACGAATGCCAACGCGCTGACGGAGAGCGCCGTCATCGAAACGGCGTGCGCGGTTTTGCGCGGATTTCTGCGCGAGTTGGCGCGTGATGTGGCGAATGTTCGCGTGCACCAAATCATGCCCCACGCCTCCCGGAGCGCATCGCTTCGCGTCGCGTGAAGTAGGCGCGAAGCGGGGGAATGGGATCCTCGCCAGTCTCGAGGACCAGTGGTTCAATTCGCGCGCGGCGGAAGTGTCGATCACGCATCTGGGCGCGTTCGGCGGCGACTTCGCTCCAACCTTCGCGTACCCAACGCGACGACGTATCAAAGAGCCGTCGTGCACCTGTTTCGAGATCTTCGAACTCAACGATCCCGACATTCGGAAGTTCGCGTTCGCGCACGTCACCAACCACGATTGGAATCACATCGTGCCGTCGTCGCAAGCGCGCGAGCGCGTGTTCCCAACTTTCCCGCGCAATCGCGGTCGTCCGAGCTGTGTTTGACGTGTGTTGCGAAGGCTGGTTCGCTTCAAGAAAGTCGCTCACGACGCAGACAACCGAGCGCTTCGACAAACTGCGCGCGACTTCATCAAGTGCACGGGCGATGTTCGTGCCACGTCCTTGCGGCTCAAACGCAAGAAGATCACGCACGATGCGCAGCACGTGGCGCGGGCCCTTCTTCGGCGGAACGAACGCTTCCGTGCGATCGGTGAAGAGCAACATGCCGACGCGGTCGTTCGAGCGAATCGCAGAAAACGCGAGCGTCGCCGCAACTTCGGCGACAAGTTCGCGCTTGAGTTCGCGTTGCGTGCCGAACGAAAGCGAACCCGAAAGATCCACCGCCAAGATGACCGTGAGTTCGCGCTCTTCGCGGAAGAGTTTGATGTGCGGCACACCAACGCGCGCACTCACGTTCCAATCGATCGCGCGCACATCGTCGCCAACGAGATACGGGCGAACCTCTTCGAACTCCATACCGCGGCCTTTGAAGGCTGAACGGTATTGGCCAGCAAGGACATCGCTCACGAGGCGACTCGTGCGAATCTCGATCGAGCGAATTTTGCGGCGGATTTCAGGAGAAAGCATCGCGACGGCTCAGGCTGTTCGACAAAGAAGGGCGCGTTACGGCACAGCGACGCTCGCGAGGAGCGTCTTCACGAGATCGTCGCCCGTGCGATCTTCCGCCTCGGCCTCGAAACTCGGAATGAGACGGTGACGCAGCACCATCGGCGCGATGTCTTTCACATCTTGTGGAACGACATAGCCACGACCATCGAGGAAAGCGTGTGCGCGTGCAGCGCGCGAAAGTGCGAGCGTTGCGCGGGGCGATGCGCCGTAGGCGATGAGGCCATCAAGCGGCACCTTCGAACTCTTCGGGTCGCGCGAGGCAACGACGAGATTGACGATGTAATCCTTGATGCGGTCGTCCATCGCGATTTCATCGACGGTCAAGCGCGCCGCCGCGATGTCCGTAGGCTTCATGACCGCGTGGACGCGTGGCGGCGAAGCCTGCTTCTGCATGCGATCGAGAATCTGTCGCTCTTCACGCGCGGTTGGATAGCGCACGAGAATCTTGAGCATGAAGCGGTCGACTTGCGCTTCAGGCAGCGGATAGGTGCCTTCTTGTTCGACCGGATTCTGCGTGGCGAGCACGAGAAACGGTTCGGGGAGTGGGAAGGTCTCGCTGCCGATCGTCACCTGCCGCTCTTGCATCGCTTCGAGCAGCGCCGACTGCACCTTGGCCGGCGCGCGATTGATTTCGTCGGCGAGCACAATGTTCGTGAAGATCGGGCCCTTCTTGACCATGAAGTCGCCCGTCGCAGGGCGATAGACGAGCGTGCCCACGAGGTCGGCGGGGAGGAGATCCGGCGTGAATTGCACGCGTTGGAACTGCGTCTCCATGCCTTGCGCGAGCGCTGCGACGGCGGTCGTCTTTGCCAGGCCTGGAACGCCTTCGATCAGAATGTGCCCGTTTGCGAGGAGGCCAAGCAACAGGCCGTGGACGAGTTCTTCCTGACCGACGATGACGCGGTGGATCTCCTCTTGCAACTGCCGAAACGGTTGGCTCTTTTCGGCGACTTCACGTTCGATCGCGCTGATGTCTTTCGATGGAGTGCTCATAAGTTCTTACTCGCTCAACGATCTGTGTCGTTCTGATCGGTTGCTTTGGTCTCCTTCGTTTCACGCGCTCGCGCAGACCGAAGGAGGAGGTGGTATACCGCGAGACTCGCACGGGATGCGCCCGAGGTGCGCACGGATGCACGCACGCGGCGTCTCCGTCGCGTCGGGCCCGAATGGAGCACACGGTGATGACAACGCAGAGTACTTCGACGAGCGGTGCAGCGGGTTCACTCGAATCAGGAAGTGACCCTCGATCGACGAACGTCGCCGAGCATGGCTCTCGCCTCGATGGATCTCAACTCGATGGCTCTCACGAAAGCGGCTCACTCGAGGGGCGGCGCGTTGGCTGGATCGGCACTGGAATCATGGGTCGATCGATGGCGGGACATCTCTTGCGCGCGGGATGCCGCGTGGTTGTTCACTCGCGCACGCGCGCAAAGGCCGAATCCTTGTTGGCCGAAGGCGCGATTTGGGCGGAAACTCCGGCAGAGGCCGCGCGCGACGCCGACTTTGTGGGCCTCAACGTCGGGATGCCGCATGAACTCGATGAGGTGACCTTTGGCCCACGCGGAGTCTTTGAAGGGCTTGGAAAGTCGGCGGTTCTCGTCGATTTCGGAACTTCGAAACCATCTGCCGCGCGGCGGCTCGCGGCGCGCGCTTCGGAGTTGGGAGCTGCGGCGCTCGATGCCCCCGTCTCCGGCGGCGACATCGGTGCGCGCAACGCAACGCTTTCGATCATGGTTGGCGGCGATTCGCGGGCATTTGCGAAAGCGGAGCCATATTTCGCGCGACTCGGGAAGACCGTGGTTCACCACGGCCCCGCGGGCAGCGGGCAGCGTGTCAAGATCGTGAATCAGGTGCTTGTCGCCGCAAACACGCTTGGCATGTGCGAAGCGCTCCATTTTGCCGCCGCCACCGGACTCGACCCCCAGCGCGTCCTCCAGTCGGTCGGCGGGGGCGCGGCCGCGTCTTGGTCGATTTCAGTCCTCGCGCCGCGGGTGATCGGCGGCGACTTTGAGCCGGGCTTCATCGTCGACCACATGCTGAAGGACCTTCGTATCGCGCGGGACGAGGCAAGTGAACTCGGCCTTCACCTTCCGATGATTGACCTCTGCGTCGCGCGGTATGAAGCGCTTGTCGCCGCGGGATTTGGCCGCAAGGGGACGCAGGGGCTCTACCTCCTGTACCGCGGGGGGTGAGGCTTCGAGGCGATGGCGCTATGGCGTTCTCCCTCGGCGCCCGATAAGCGGCTCGCTTCACCAAGCCGTTGCCGAACGCCTCGTCTTCGTGTACATTTCGCGACTCTTCAAAGCGAGCTAGGCATGAGCACGATTCCAACCACCGGCACCGTTACCTTCACGATCAAGTCCGTCCCCCAAACCGACGGCGGCTTCCGCACCGTGGAGCGGCTCATGCGCCTTGAGCGCGGCGCACAGCGCATCCTCAAGAAGCTTCAGCACAAGCGCATGACCGAACTCAACGAGTGGCGTCCGCGCGCAGGTCGCGAGTGGCTCGTCCGCGCAACCTGCACGCGTCTCGTGCGCGTTGCTGCTGGCCAGAAGTTCACGATCCAAGTGACGCCGCAACTCTCGAAGGACATCGCGAGCGTTGCGAAGTACCTCGAGTTCACCGCCGCCAAGTAAAAGCACGGTAAAAGCACGTGAAGGAAGAACGCCCGAATCGCTTCGCGCGCGCTGGGAAGAATGAGTTCCCGAACGCGCGATGAGATCGGCTGATGATTCTTCGCTGAGCCAGTTTGAAATTCTTCCACACGCGCGGTCCCATCGGATCGCGCGTGTGTGTTTTTCAGCGTTCAGATGTCAGTGCGTTCAATCGCGATGCCATCGACGCGACCGCTGCCGGCGACGCGAACGTGCGTTCACTCAGTTGTCGCGGATCGCTGGCGCTCTCCAACGATGTGCACCAAGAAGCGCTTTGCGTTCTTGCCTTCACCGGCAGTGAACGCAACCGCGGTTGGACTCCCAACGCGTGTCGCGAGCGTGACTCGACTGACGTTCATCGCGGGCTCTTTCGTGGCGGCGCCACTCGCTGAAGCCTCGTCCTGCTTCGTCAGTGCAACGTCGACGGTGTATGTGCAACGCCCGTCGGCGCAAGATGGTCGAATGTCGAACGACCAGCGTTCGCTTTCGCTTCCGAGAGAAATGGACGCGGGTTCGGTGGGGCGCGCGAGGATCTTGGGTTGGCTCACAACGACGCCCGCAAGCGCATCGTCGTTCACTCCCGTATTGCCGCTTCCATGTCTCGCTGCTGATGCGACAAGTTCCTGCTCCTTGGCGCGATCGATGTCGACCGAGAGTTCGCGCAATGTGACAGTCCAGAGAATCGGCTCGGTTGGAGTTGTTTCGCAAAGCGCCTCGAGTGCGCGAGCAACCTTCTGGTGAAGTGCAGGAGTCGTTCGAACTGTGAGGCTCGAACCTCCGATCGACGCGGACAAAAGGTCGCCGCCGTTCAACTCCCACGACTCAGGCTCCACGGCGTTCGCGAGAACTTCGAGAAGACGACCGGACGACTCATCGACGTTTGAACCAGCGGGTTCGCTGCCGACGGGTGAAAAAGCTCGAAGTAAATCTTCCGCGTTGTACGTGCATGTGGTGCGGAGCGCGCGCAACCCGCTTTCGTCAGTGAGTACGACGACCCCGGAGGCAACATCAAGGCGCACACTCTCGAGACCTTCACCGATGCTGCGCACAGCCGCATCGAGTGCGATGCGCGGCGTTGCGGCGACGCAGGTCACCGTCTTCAACGTCCATCCGCCACCTTCCTCGAGCACATGTCGATCGGGAAGAATGCGCACGCCGGTTTCCTTCGCGATGCGCTTCAAGAGTTCGTCGATGGTTGCGTCATCGAACGTGAGCGGTTCCGCGAATGGTTGATCAAGCCGCTCAAGGAGCGCCAGATCCACTTGCAAACCTTCGACGCCGGGATCAACGTCCGCAACGACCTTCAAGTGGTGTTCGCGAAGTGGCGCCGCAGGTGGAGGAGCCGCGGCGTCTTGCGCGAAACTCGCGACGGGTGAGAGAGAGGCGCATGCAACGAATGCGAGACGCGTCACGAACACGCGAGCGAAGGCGACGCGAAGATGTGTGGGCAATTTCATGGTGGAACTCAACTCGCGTGCGCGCCTACACGCCGCGCGATTGCAGCGTTTCATGAATGGGAACGACGAGATGCGGAATCACGCGGTTTTCCGCGAGATGTTCAGCATGACCGACCACCGCGCCAAACGCCGCCTTGAGATCTTCGAGCGAACCCACGGGGCCATACTTGCGCACGGTGAGGAAGACAGAAATCGGATCGCCGCCGCGTTCGCCGGCGACAGGGAGCCGCGGCTTTGTGCGCACTTCGAAAGCGGCCTGCAAATCGCCCTTTTCACCGAGTGAAATCGCAAGAGCAGGCTGCGCGTCGAGCACGCGTTCGAATCCCGCGTCGATCAAGTGTGCGAACGGCGTGTTCGCGAGAAGCGCATCAAAAACAATCGCGTCGCGGTCGAGTTCGGTTTCGAAATCAAACCCGAAAACGACTTCGAGCATGTCGATATCAAGCGGTGAAATCGAGAGGAAGTAGGGCGCGATCTCGAGCAGTACTTTGTGAAAGTTGTACGCGTCCGCGAGCGTCGCAGGGTTCACATGGCCAGAGCGAATTGAAGTCTGACGCAGAGCGGCCCATTGCCACTCGCGCTCGCCGCTTTCGCTCTCGAGCGCGACTTCGCCCTCGTAGCGCTGGAAGTGAATTAAACGCGGGAACGCACGGCGAAGTCGATCGAAGAGATCGAGCACAGTTTCGCGTCGCTCAGGAAGATCCAATTTGAGGCCGAGCTTCTGGTTGACGTAGAAGTCGCTGCAGAAGGCGGAGAAGGTCGACATGCGTGCATTGTGCCGTCGAGGCGCACGCGCGGGATGTCACT
>JBJOHQ010000058.1:0-3347 GCA_046047595.1 Planctomycetota bacterium
AGCCAACGCTCATCGAAACGCGTTTTCACGAACGGCGCGAATGCATCGAAGATCGCGGATTGTGCAGGCTTCGCGGCTGCTTGCGTCGGTACGGTGGCTGTGTTCGACGCATCGAACGCACTCGCCAGCGCCAGTTCAACGCGCGACTCGTTGATCGCGCGAATCGTTGCGATGCGCTCGTCGGCATATGCACGAGCGTCACTCGCGAGATCTTCAAGCGCGATCGTTGTGAGATCGCCGCCGCGCGTCGAGATGCCGATCTTCCCGCTGCGCGCAAAGATGAACGAGCCTTCGATCGATTCGCCCGTGCGGACGTTCGTCCACACGCGGCTCGCCGCCGGATCGAACTCGTCGGGCGGATGGGCGCACGCGATCGACACGCACAGCGCACTCGTGATTCCCGCCGCGAGATGCATCATCGAACGATTCACGCGCCACCTCCTGGCTGCTGATTGCCGCCGCCGTTTTGCCCGCCACCACCTTGTCCACCACCACCTTGTCCGCCTCCACCTTGTCCGCCGCGACGGCCACCGCCGCCACCACCCTGCCCACCACCTTGACCGCCACCACCTTGACCCCCACCACCTTGTCCACCACGGCGTTGACCACCACCAGGCCGCGCACCACCTGGGTTCTGGCCCTGCTCGCCTTCCGCCGCGGGCTTCTCACCCTCCGCAGGCGTCTTACCCGCGTCAGGATTCGGCCGCGCCATCGGCGCTTTGATCGCCTTCAGGTAGGCATCGAGTTTCGCCTCAAGTTCCTTCACCTTCTCTGGCATCGTCGAAGCGATGTCGTTCGCCTCCGCGCGGTCCTTCGCGATGTCGTAGAGCTTCAACGTCTTGGCATCGTCGTTGCGCACGAGTTTGAGATCGCCAAGGTAGATCGCACTCGCGGGTCCGCCGTTGTTGAGGTCGTAGTGCGGGAAGTGGATGACGATCTCTTCACGCGTGCGGGCGACCGTGCCCTTGCCAGCGTTTTCACCAGATGACTTCAGAACGGGCGCGAGGCTTCCGCCTTCAACAACCGTTTGCGCATCAGGATCGCTCGCCTTCTCGATTGGCTTGACCGCGAGATCGCACATCGTGGGCACAAGATCCATGCCGGTCGCGCGCACGTGGCTGACAACACCTGCAGGAATGCCAGGCCCAACCGCGATGAACGGCACGCGGATACCACCTTCACTCACACTGCCCTTCGCGCCTGCAAACGGCGGATTCGCAGCATTGCGTCCACCGCCGCGCTGACCACCCGCGCCGCCTCCACCCCCTCCTTGCGCACCGTGATCGGCGCTGAAGAAGATGTACGTGTTGCCCTCGATACCGAGTTCCTTGACCGCGGCGCGCACGCGCGCGAGTTGAAGATCCATGTCGTACTGGCCCGCGATTGCGCCAAGCGGCTTGCCACTCACAC
This sequence comes from Planctomycetota bacterium, assembly GCA_046047595.1. GTDB lineage: Bacteria > Planctomycetota > Phycisphaerae > Phycisphaerales > SM1A02 > QWPT01. Next base: position 1,411 of record JBJOHQ010000058.1, read on the forward strand.
CCGTGACAAGTTCGCGCGCCTTCGCAAGAGCTGCGGGTGTCGCTTCCTCTTCGCTGCCGAAGCCGTAATGCGAGAGTTGCAGGTAGAACGGCTTGCCCTCTTTGACTTGCTCGCGCATGAACGCGATGCCCTTGTCAACGATCAGTTCGCACTGCTTCGGATTCGGCGCGACGCCGCGCTCAGGGCCTTGGTTTGAATTCGGGCCATCGGAGAGGTCGAAGCCGATCTCCCTCGGATCCTGCCGACCAACGTGCCACTTGCCGAAGTGCGCGCTTGAGTACCCGAGTTCGCCGAGCCAATTTCCCGTCGTTTTCACGCCCTTCGGAAGCGTCGTCTCGGCGGGCGGCGTCACCATGCGAAGCAGTCGATATTGCTCACCGGCGCCCTCTTCGCGACGGCTGTTTCCACCTTCGTTCTGATAGGTCATGTGCAGTTTCGCTGGGGAAATACCCGTGACGAAACTCGTACGCGACGGCGTGCAGCGCGGTGCTGTGACATAGAAATCACTGAAGCGCATGCCGTCCTTCGCAAGTTGCTCGAGGTTCGGCGTGAGGCCCGCGGGCCGCGCGTGCGATGGCGGCTCACCATCCATGTCGACCGAGGTGCTCGACCAACCCGTTGCCTCGGCTTGGATGAAGATGAAGTTCGGACGCGCGGTGGCGGCGGTTGCTGGAGCAGCCTTTCCACCACTCGCAGGTTTCGCCGCGGGAGTGATCGCGTCTTTCGTCGCGTCTTTCTTCGCGTCTTTCTTCGTGTCTTTCGTCGTGTCTTTTGTCGCGTCTTTCGTCGTGTTGGTCGTGGATGGACCAGTTGGCGGCGCGATCGCGAGTGCGAGTGGCGAAAGCGTCAGAAGCGACGCGACGAGTGCAATGCGTGCAAGCATGTTCAGCGTTCCTCGATGACCGCGCGATCCTTCGCGTGGTGGGATGTGTGCTGGAAGAAGTCGTTCGAAAGTGGCGCGTCGTCGATGAGTTCGAACTCAATCGCGCGCGGGCCGCCTTGCGCCTGAGGAAGATTGACGAGGCGAATCGCGCGGACGAGCGCAGATTTCGCATCGAAGTCGATTTCGATTTCCTTCGGTCCACCGCGCGCATCGGCGCGTCGCGTGGCAACGATGCGCGCATCAGGGCGACCGGCCGCTGGCGCGGGCTTTTGCACAACAATGTCGTAATTCCGCGCGAGCGTCGAGAGATCTGCGTGCGGATCGATGAACGGAATGTCGAGTCGCCCGCCGGGAAGCGCTCCGCGGAAGCGCGCAGAATCACTGCTCACGCGCACCGGCCCTTCGGCTGGCACGATCCACGCGCTCGCGCCATCACTTCCACTGACAACTTCGCGGCCCTCGGCATCGCGTCGCACGAGTACGTAACTCGCGGGATTACGCAGAAAAACGAGCGCGCCGTCGATCGGTGCCGGTGGCCGAATCGCTTGTTGCGGAAACGCCGCATCGCGACGACGCATGCGACCGTCACCTTCGATCGCGCGAAGGACGTAGGTGCGGTCGCCGGTGCGCAGCGCTTCGACGATCCGCGCGAGGACATCGGACGCCGAAGCATCGCGACCCGTTGTCGCGAAAATCCACGCGAGTCCGACCGCGAGCAAGAGCGTTGCGGCGACGAACACGCGCCGTTGAAGCCACGCGCGCCGCCTCGTTGCGTGCACGGCGTGTTGTTGATTGGCGTGCGTGTCGACTTGCGCGTCGTGCTGCATGTCGTGTTGCATGTCGTGCTGCCCATGCAAAGACGCAAGTGCGCCCGACGTGAACTCGCGATCGAGCGCGTCATGCAAGAGAACGAGTTGCGCGAGTTCACGCGCCGCATCGCTGTCGGACGCAAGCATTTGCTCGAAGCGAACGCGATCGTCTTCTGCAAGCGTGCCATCGAGATACGCATGCGCGAGCGATCGGAAGTTGCCGCGATCGGCGTCGGTCACGCAGC
>JBJOHQ010000059.1:0-6712 GCA_046047595.1 Planctomycetota bacterium
CGACCCTGCGGACTTTGAAGGCGTGGCAGACTTCGCAGAAGCCGCTGGCTTCTCTTCCGAACGCGCAGCGAGATCCTTCTTCGTGACAATCGCGGGTGCCGTCTTGGCTGATTGCTTCTCCGTCGCTTTGGGCGCAGACTTTGACGAGGCTGGCTTCTTGGCACCACTCGACTTCTCCTGCACGGGCTCGAACGAAATCGGCGCGATCGGCGCAGATTGTTCGATGGGCGCAATGGCCGTCGGAACGAGGATGACACCGTCGTCGTCGAAGTCGTCATCGTCTTCACGAACGACTTTGCCATCCTCATCGAGTTGCTGATCGGCAACCGCTGTTTTCTTGCGCGCCTGTTCAAGCAACGCGTCGTAGAGCCGCTTCGCGTCTTCATTCGTGATCGCGTTGAGCGCCTTCGCGATCTCACCGATGTATCGCTCGAAGACATCACGACGCTCGCTCTCGCGGCGCATCTTCTGACGCTTGCGGAGATATGTGCCGAGCTTTCGCCCGCACTCCATAAGCGCGAGTTTCATTTCCTTACGAATCTCGTCGTAGTCCGCAATCGCTTCCTTCGACTCGCTCGTAAACGGCACCCACACACTTGCCATGTGGATCATCACGACGAGCGGCCCAACGGGAAGACTGCCGCGCGGTTGCTGCATCGCGTAGTTCTTCCATGGCGTCTCCTCGACAGCCTTGAAACTCGAGCACGCGCTCTGTTGGAACAGCAGCGGAACGCGGTTTGCAAAGCGAATGACGCGCGCGGATTGATCCGCTGGTAAATCGCCACCGAACGCGATCGCGGCTTCGATCTGGAAGGGGCGGCCGCGATAGACCGCGGCTTCGCGCGTTGATGCCGCGTAAAACTCAGCCTTCACACCTTTGAGAAGCCCTGCAAGCAACTGTCGAACACCGATCGGTGCCAAGCAATCCGTCGGTGGTGGCGCGAGACGTTCATCCTCAAAGACCTTGAAGAGTTTCTCGACCTCGGGTGGCTCGATGTCCGCAGCTTTCGTGCGACTTGTGACACCGATGGCAGAGCAGAACTTCGACGCTGTCGACGATGAAACGCGGCAAAATCGCGTCTGCAAGAAGTCGTACAGCGTGCCCTTCTCACTCGCCTCGTAGTCCTTCAACATCTGAAGAAGGATGCCGAGTTCGATGCCCTTCGGGTGCGGCTGAATCTCCTTCGTTTCAGGCGGAAGTTCCTGCACGCCACGCGGGTAGACGATGACGCCACCCGTTTCCGAAGTTTGCGCAGGAGCTTCTTTCTTGCCTTCCTGTGCGGCAGAGGCACTCGTTCCAGGAAGAAGATCATCGCCCTCTTCTTGCGTTGTGCGCGATGGCGGCACGAAGATGATGCGCGCGTGTGGATTCGCGATCGCGGTGAGTTCGAGGAACTCATCGACTGAGCCGCGGCCCTTCTGATACTTCCCTTCGAGTTCAATCGAAACGCTCGTGCCTGTCGCGAAGACGTCTGGTGACAAGAACGTGCCTTCGGCAGAAAGTTGTTTCGTTCCTGCGGAAATCGCGCGGAAGCGCTCGGGCGGGAAGTCCTTCGTTTCTTTGTCGAGCGTCACCTCCGCGCGATTTGTCTTCGTGTTCATCGCGAGTTCGAGGTGATGCGCCGCTTGCTTCGCATTCGGCTTCGTGTGGATCACCATCGGTCGACCTGTGGTAATCAAGCCGTTCATACCAGCGGCGGAGATGCCGATCCCCTGCTGCCCGCGCGACATCTTCAAGCGATGGAACTTCGACCCGTACAGCAGGCGGCCGAAGATGTTCTCGACCTGCTTGCGGACGATGCCTGGACCATTGTCGATGATCGTGACGCGGTAGCGCGAACTCTTCGAAGTCGCAGGACGCCGCGGATCGAGATCCTCGATGACGACGGCGATATCCGGGAGGATGCCGCCTTCCTCGCACGCATCGAGCGAGTTGTCGACGGCTTCTTTGACCGTCGTCAGAAGAGCCTTGCGGGGATTGTCGAAGCCGAGCAGGTGGCGGTTCTTGACAAAGAACTCGCTGACAGAGACTTCCTTCTGTCGAGCGGACATCTCCTCGGCAGTCGCTCCCCTGCGTGGCTTGGTCGAATGAGCAGCGCGTTCCGTCACGGCCTTCACGGCTCCCTCCATCAATGGGCCAAGGCGTTCCGTCACCTCAGCGCGGCGCAATGCCGCAGGGCCGAAGTTAACGGATTCCCGTGGCTCGCGCGGCGCACAGACGCACTCCCGCACCATTTCTCGCGAGAGAGTCTTCGCGCCGAGCACCTCACCCGCGGACCGCTTCCGCTACACTCTTCCCCCTTCCGCAGACCCCTTTTCGAGATACACACCATGGAAACGACTCTCATCATCCTGAAGCCAGACGCCGTTCAACGCGGTCTCATGGGCCGCATCATCACCCGCTTCGAAGACAAGGGCCTCCAGATCGTGGGCGCGAAGCTCATGCAGATCTCCCCTGAACTCGCAGCCACCCACTACAAGGATCACAACGGCAAGCCGTTCTACAACGGCCTCGTTGGATTCATGACGAGCTCTCCCGTGCTCGTCATGGCAGTCCGCGGCATCGGCGCGATCACCATCTGCCGCGGCATGATGGGCGCGACGTTCGGCTCGAAGGCTGCAGCGGGCACAATCCGCGGCGACTTCGGCGTCTCGAACTCCTTCAACCTCATCCACGGCTCCGACAGCCCTGAAGCTGCCGCTCGCGAACTCTCGCTCTTCTTCAAGGCGGGCGAAGTGCTCGACTTCGCGCGCGCGGGCGAGCGCTGGATCTACGACAGCTCGTCTGGCAAGGCTGAGTGATCGCCCCTGCTTGATTGAGGCGGGCGCAGACGCGCCTGTCGATTGAATCAACCACCGACCGAAGGGCCACGCCTTTCGGTCGGTGTCTTTTTGATCGCGCGATGGAATACAGCCCCCGCGAGCCGCGTCCTTCCAGGTCCCTCGGGCGGCGTCCCTTCGGTCATCGCCCCAGTTTGGTTGTTTCTGGCTCAGCCCGAACACCGACGCTTCAACCGACGGCATTCTCAAACGTATAGTGGGAATCTGCGGTCGTTCCGCAGCTCTTGACTTTTGGTTCTGTTGGGTGGACTTGATTCGGCTTCGCGGCGACTCGCGCTGTCCTTGCAGTTTTTGGGGGGGCGAGCACGAATGAGACAGACGCGCGGCAGGGTGCGTCCGCCAACGAGCCTTCGGAATGAAGTGGGTCGGATTTGCATGCGGAACTGAATCGCTTCTGAGCGCGTTTCGAAGCGATATGCCTCGATCTTGTCGGAAAAGGCGAACAAAGTGCGACTTTGCGGCGTCTCAAGAGGACAACGCGCCAGGTTGCACGGTGAAGAATTCCCCTGCACGGGGTGCTGTCATTGGCCGAGTTACACAAGCCTTGGGAAGGCTACGAGAAGAGAAGAGATTGAATTTCGCGAGACTTCGATCATGTATCGAGCAAGATCGCGAATTTTGAGAGCCAGAACTCGCGGTGCGCTTCGATGAATGACCATCGAACCCGCCCAGGTATAGAGAGATGCGCGGCCTAGCCCAGCCGTCGCGAAGGCCCAGAAACCTCCACGCGCGCCACGTCGCTTGTACGTCGCAAAGGAAGCTTCCAACATGCCATCGCTTGTCCAAAAAGTCGCGACCAACCCTGCGGGCAATCTTGCACCGCTTGATTCCGCCTCCGAGAGCCTCGGGGTTTCGGGCGTTGTGCCAACGTCAGCGGGAGGCGATTCTCCCCTGCTGCGTACGCAGCGAAGGAGCAACGCTGCGATTCGAGCGCGGACCATCTCAAGCCAAAGTCTGCCGACTGCACTTCAAACGGCTGGCGCTTCGCGCCGCGCCAACGGGGCGATCCGGGCCGCCGCCTCGCTGGACCTCGAACCAGGACGCCGCGCCAGCGAAGTTGAAAACTCGCGCCGACAGACCGAGTTGCGACCTCTCTCGAGCGGCGAAGAAGCACGCCTCAACGAGATTCTGTCCGAGCCGATGGATTACATCGATCACCCGGAGTACCACGTCCAGGGTGCCGAGGAGCGCATCTACGGCTTCGCCGAAATCGAGCGCCCCGACGTCACGTGGTACCGCCCGCTGATGGATGACTTCATCTCAGCGCGCAATCGCGGAACCCGCTCTCCAAAGTCACAGTCATCGATCCTGCTCACAGGTGCGCAAGAGCGGATCCTCTTCATGAAATACAACTACGCGCGTTTTCAGGTCTCTGAGATCCAACAAAAAGCGGCGGGCCGATCGCTCACTTTGGGAGAGGCTCGGACGACCCTCCGTTGGCACGCCGTCGCGATGCAGTACCGAGAGCAACTCGCCGAGACCAATCTCGCGCTCGTGTTGGCAATGGCGAAGCGAGTTCGCCTCGCCGAAGTCGACTTTGCTGATCTCATCGGCGAAGGAAACATGGCGCTGATGCGTTCCGTCGACAAGTTCGACTGCGGTCGCGGCTTTAAGTTCTCGACCTACGCCTGCCGCGCGATCCTGAAGGCGTTTAGTCGTCACGGCATCAAGGTGACGACCCAACGCAAGCGATTCGGCGCGGAATATGACCCCATCCTCGAGAAGTCGAATCACCTTGAAACCGTGCGCGCGACTCACGAGCGCGAGTGCGCCGATGAAGTGAAGCACATTTTGTTCTCAAACAAGGCTGATTTGACGCAGATTGAGCGTGCGGTCATCGGATTCCGATTCGGATTCAATGTCGACGGATCGCCGCTCGCGATCGAGGCTGCGCCACAGAATGCGGCTCACGCATCCGCACGCGCTTCGATCGACGACTCGTTGAGCCGTTCGGCCACGCCCACTAACGTCGCAACCAACAGCACGGCGGGATTGGGCGGTGCGGCAAGCCCCTCGCCGAGCAATCCCCCGCTCACCCTCGAGCAAGTCGGGCAGGTCGTTGGCTTGACGAAGGAGCGCGTCCGGCAGATTCAGAACAAGGCTCTCGAGAAGATCAAGCTTGCGTTGCATGCGTCCAATCCGGATGCCGCGAGCGATATGGCCGTCGACATCGCGACACGAGAGGGTCGCCTTCCCCAGAAGTTCGCGCAGAGCGAGAACTGACCGTTCGCGCCCTGAGCACATCGTGAAATCGAGTAGGAATCGAGTAGGAATCGGGCCGAGTTCATTCGGAAAGAACTCTTGATCTCATCGCACGCCGGGCACCTTCGAAGGTGCCCGGCGTTCTTTCAGGGTCACGGCAGCAATCCGCTGTTTGCGATGTCTTCGGCAACGAAGAGTGGCGACCTCGCACCCCCGCGCATCGTGGCAACCCATAGACGCGATCCATGACCGCGATACATGACCGCGATACATGACCGCGATCCAAGGCCAAGATCTATGGCCGAGATCTATGGCCGAGATCTATGGCCGAGATCTAAAGCGTTGACCCTCCCTCGCTACACTCTGCGCCTCATCGATGCGTCCCGTGCGCGCACCGAGAAAGAAGCCGCGATGACCACAACGTCCACTTCCACCCACGCCTCCCGAACCAAAGTTTTCTCGAACCCCACCGCAGCCCTGCAGGGCCTTCTCCGAGACGGAATGACCGTCGCAGTCGGAGGGTTCGGGCTGTGCGGGATCCCCGAACAACTCATCATCGCGTTGCGAGACTCGGGCACACGGAATCTGACTGCGGTCAGCAACAACGCCGGCGTGGATGACTGGGGGCTTGGACTCCTGCTCCAGACCCGGCAAATCCGCAAAATGATTTCCTCGTATGTCGGAGAGAACGCCGAGTTTGAGCGCCAGTACATGTCCGGCGAACTCGAACTTGAGTTCAATCCTCAGGGCACGCTTGCGGAGCGCATGCGCGCCGGGGGCGCCGGGATCGCTGGCTTCTTCACGAAGACCGGCGTCGGAACGGTCGTTGCCGAGGGAAAGGAAACCAAGGAGTTTGACGGCGAGACGTACGTCCTCGAGCGCGGGATTCGCGCGGATCTCTCGCTCGTGAAGGCTTGGAAGGCCGACGAGTCAGGCAACTTGGTCTTCCGGAAGACTGCCCGCAACTTCAACCCCGTGGTCGCGATGTGCGGTCATGCCTGCGTGGTCGAAGTTGAGGAAATCGTTCCAACTGGCTCTTTGGACCCAGACCACATCCACACACCCGGAATCTACGTCGATCGCATCGTGCAAACGGTTCCGGTGAAGCGCATCGAGCAGCGCACAGTTCGTGGGTGACCGTTTTATTGGACGTTCGCGGCACGGCGCGCCGGAAGCGGGAAGCGTGATCTTCTGACACCTTCCGTGGAGAGAATCCGGAAAACGGTCGATCTTCCGCTCGACTCTCGTGGTAGGTCGGCTACGTCCCTACCGCGCGAGTTCAAGGAGGCCGACGGTCGGCTCTCCTTTACTCCACCACGACTCCAACACGAACCCAACACGAACCCAACATGGGCCCAACTTTGGCCCATACTGGGCCCAACTCGAGTCCAATCTTGAGACGCGCTTGCGTCGCACTTGAATCCCGCTTTCATTCTGCTTGAGTCCGCAGAGTTGGCTCGTCCGGCCCCCCGAATGTGGCCCCTTGCGCGAAACTCTTTGCACAATCCCAGAACCCGAGGCAAAAACCTGAGGCCAAAGCCTGAGGCCGAAACTTCGAGACAAAAACTTCAAGGCAGGAGTTCCAGTGTTGCCTTGCGGATTAGGCAACGGAAGCCTCAAGATATGGAACAATCGAGCCCCCGCGCGAGAGACTTTGAGCGCACCAACG
>JBJOHQ010000060.1:0-6363 GCA_046047595.1 Planctomycetota bacterium
GCCACTGGTCGCAGAGGGGCGTGGGTTTGACGGGGCTGGGTTTCCTGGCCCTGGGTTTCCTGGCCCTGGGTTTTCTGGACGCGGTTGAGGGTGGGGCGGCGTTGGTTCGAATTCAAGCCGCACCTCGAGGAAGGGACTCGGTCGAAACGCGAGGCTCGCGAGTGCCGCCGGTAGACGCTTGGCTAGTTCTTCGGAAGCGGCGCGTAGGCTCGCGACGGGGTCGGACGTTCGCCCCGTGCGTGCCTCCTCGCGAAGCGCCGCCGCAATGTGCGCAGGGAGAATCGCCCGAATCGCTCGGTCAATCACCGAGATGTCGACGAGATAGCCCGACTCAGGGATCTCACCCCGACAGGCCACATGAAACTCGCCGATACCTGCAAACCCCGCTGCGGACGAGCCCACGAGGCCGTTCGAGCCAATCTGGTAGGGCGCGGCGGTGAGGGGTAGGCGAACAACCCGAGTCAAGAGATACACAGCCGAGCCTCCTTCAACGACTGGGCCTGACAGCCCATGCCTACGGTCAGCGCGGCGAACATGTCTTGCGTGGGAAGGCTGGTCGCGCCACCGATACCTTCACCGAGCGCAAGTGTCGACGAAGACTCTGCTTGGGTGATGGCGGGAAGCCGGTCGGAGCGGAGCGTTCGCGCCGCGCGTCCCGAGACGTCCGTGACGATGTTGACTTTCCGTGGCGATTTCACAAGGAAGCCCTTGGAGTCGGCCGATGCACGGACTAGTTTATGTGGGGTAGGTAAACGCCTACCCGTCCATTCGCCCCCGGAAGGGCTCGGCCTGAGGCTCTGTCTCGGCCGGGCCTTTTTTCTTTGGTCGCTGCTCGTGCCTTCTCCCGCGCTCCGTTCAGTACTGTCGTTGGCGCCGGTGTTGCCAAGATCGGTGCTGTCAAGAGAGGTCCGCCCCACGCGCCGCCGCCGCGGTCGCGCGCGCTCGATGCGCAGTGTCCCTCGCGTTCCAGGCTTCGGCATGCGCTCGGTGAAGACTTCCCATACGGGCTCTGCCGCTGCAACCTGGTCGGGAATTACATCAACGGCGGCGATCGTTTCATCACCGAATGTGACGAGCCCGACAATAGAGCCCGAACCATCCGCGATGTACCGCTCAACGCCCGTGCGCTGATCGGTACGGAATCGCGAGCCCGCGAAGACGAAGCGATTCGGAGGCGTCGGCGGCGCTGCGCTTTCGCCGTTTCCGTTGGCCGCGCTCCCTTCGGCCGGAAGTCCAATCGGCGACGCGCGCACGAAGTAGGTCAGGGGATGTGTGGAACCGTCAGGCAGTTCGACCGTGATCGTGAGTGCTTCACCACTCGGCGGCACCGCGATGAATCGTTGGTTCTGCGCGGTGGGATCGCTGAGAAGCCGCTGCGCTTCTTCGGTCGGCGGAACCTTTTCGGCTGCGTCGGCTTGTTGCGGCGGAACTTCACGCCAACTGCCAGGCTTGCCGGGCGTCAAACCCGCGAGGAGCATCGCCGCGTGCAATTCGCTCGCCTTTCCTTCGAAGACGAAGAGCGACTCGTGTTCGCGCGTGCCGACGGCGCAAACGTACTGCTCGAGGAACCCAACATCGAGGACAGACACGATGTCGCAGACGACGACGCCGCGCGCGCGATCGACACGAATCTGCGGCGTGAACTGAAGCCACTCGATAGGCCCGGCTGGCGCCTCGATCGGTGCGGCTTGCGCCTGGGTGGGCGCGGCTTGCGCCTGGGTGGGCGCGTCTGCAGGGGTTTCTGCTGTGGAAGCCGTTGGTGGGGGAGTTGCTTGAGCGGGAGTTGCTTGAGCCGGAGTTGCTTGAGCGGCAGTTGCTGCTGCAGGCGTCGCCTTTGCGGGGGTTGCTTCTGCGGTGCCTTCAGCCGCGCGCGGTGGCGCGAGCGTGGGCGTGTTGGCGGCAGGCACGGGCTCGGTCGCTGTGTTTCGCGCATCCGACGATGTTGCACATCCTGCGACGAAGACCGTGCTTCCAGCGAGCACGCCATAAATCCATCGCGCGGTGCACGACAAACCTCGCGACCCGAGGCGCCCACACACGCTGCCGCTCGATGTCATCGCCGCCGTTGGCGCGCATCCAAACTCAAGACCACTCATGCAAGCCCCCTCATGCAAGCCCCCTCATGCAAGCCCTCTCAATCGTCGTCCGCCACAGAGCGCGATTCCGATCGCGTCGGCGACATCGGGTGGTTCTGGCATTGTGGAAAGTCCGCACTGCGTCATCACGGCCCGTTGCATCTGCGCTTTCGTCGCGTTGCCGTTGCCGGTCAGCGCGCGTTTCACTTCCGCTGGCGGTAACTCGGCGACGGGCAATCCCCGCATTTCTGCGGCGAGCAACACGACTCCGCGGCCATGCGCCATCTGAATCGCGGTGCGCGCGTGATCGGTGTGTGAGAACACCGCTTCGAGCGCCATATGTGAGGGGCTGTGTTCGGCGAGGAGTGCCGTGACATCTTCAAACAACTGTCGAATGCGTGTGGCAAGCGCGGCCGTGGCATCGAGACGAAAGACGCCCGCATCAACAATCGCCGCGTCACCGCGTGCATTGAAGTCGACCACGGCGTAACCAGCGATGCGCGTTCCTGGGTCGATGCCGACGACGCGCGCGCGATCTTCAACGCGCAGCCACGTCCCGCCGGACTGCGTGCTCTTCACGAACCGTGCTCCGCGCGTTTCGTGTGCTCCGTGCTTCTCTTTCGCCCTCCGCCGTCGCGATCGAGTTCGAGTTCGCCGTCTTTCAATCGCACCACGCGTTGGCAGCGATCGGCGATGCGATCGTCGTGCGTAACCATGATGAGTGTGAGGCCCTTCGCATGCAGTTCTTCGAAGGTCTCGAGGATCGCGCTGCCGGTCGATGAGTCGAGGTTTCCTGTGGGCTCGTCGGCCATGAGAATCGCGGGCTTTCCAACAAGCGCGCGGGCAATCGCGGAGCGCTGTTGTTGACCACCCGAGAGTTCGCGCGGGCGGTGATGCAGACGATTTTCAAGCCCCACCAAGCGCAGCGCTTCGACGGCGCGGTCGCGGCGCTCGGATGCGCTGATGCCTTGATAGAGGAGGGGAACCTCGACGTTTTCCGCGATCGTGAGTTCAGAGATCAGATTGAACGCCTGAAAGACGAAGCCGATCTTCTGTCCGCGGACGCGTGAGAGTTCATCGTCGCCGAGACTTTCAACCGCCGCGCCGTCGAGTTCATAGCGGCCCGAAGTTGGTCGATCGAGGCAGCCGAGGATATTCATCAGGGTCGACTTCCCCGAGCCCGACGCGCCCATGATCGCGATGTATTCACCGCGCGGAATCACCAAGTCGAGGCTCTTCAACGCTTCGACAAGCACCGAGCCATCGGGCTTGAAGTACGTCTTCTTGATCGCGCTGAGCCGCGCGGCTGGCGCGACTGGGGCAGCGCGCGATGCGTGTTCGTGCTGTGAATTCGTCGCCGTTGGCATGGGCCGCGATGGTAGCCGCGCAAGCGCGATCGGTTACGCTCCCGCGCGTGCAAGAACTGAAGGAATCCTTTGATCGACAGTCGGCGGAAGGTCCGCTCGTCATCCTCTCGCGACGGTTGATGAGCGATCAGTTGACGCCGGTGCTCGCGTATCGCCGACTCGTGCTGCCGGATGAACGGACCGCACCGAGTTTTCTCTTTGAATCGGTGGAGAACGGCGCGAACGTCGGGCGACACTCGATTCTCGGCGCGCGGCCGGTGCTTGAACTCTCATCGAAGGGATTCGCGACCACGATCGTCGACCATCGCCGTCGCACGCGACGCTCGATTGGTGAAGCAGAGGGTGGTCGCGATCCGCTTGCAGTGCTGCGTGAACTCGCGGCTCCGTATCGCCCAGCTTCGCGCGAGGCACTGGCGTCGTTGAAGTTGCCCGCAGCGTTCACAGGTGGTTTCGTTGGTTTCGCCAGTTTCGACAGTGTGCGCTACCTCGAGCCAGAGAAGCTCTCGTTTGAGCGCGCGCCGAAAGACGATCGCGCGATTCCCGATCTTCACTTCGGTCTCTATCAAGACATCGTTGTCTTCGATCATGTGGCGAAGACGTTGCACGCGATTGTTTCGGCGCGGATCGATGAGTTTCCAACGCGCGAGCGCGCGTTTGCGTCGCTTGTCGATCGACTCGATGCGCTTGAGGCGCAACTGGCGGCGGACGGGCCGCGCCTCGCGCACGGTGCGATTGACATCGATCTCGCGCGTCGGCCAGAGGTTCCTCCGTCAAACATCACGCGCGCAGATTTCGAAGGCCTCGTGCGTCGCGCGCAGGAGTACATCCGCGCGGGTGATGCGTTTCAGGTCGTGCTTTCGCAGCGGCTTGAGCGTAAGACGTCCGTTGATCCGTTTGACCTTTATCGCGCGCTGCGTGTTGTCAATCCGAGCCCGTACCAAATCTACTTGCAGGGCGAAGGCGCGATTCTTGTGGCGTCGAGCCCGGAGATTCTCTGCCGCGTGCATGACGGTGTCGTGACGAATCGGCCGCTCGCGGGCACGCGTCCACGAGGGCGAACGGCGGAAGACGATGCGCGCCTTGAGGCGGAGTTGCTCGCCGACGACAAAGAACGCGCTGAGCACGTCATGCTTGTCGATCTTGGTCGCAATGACATCGGTCGCGTGTGTGAAACGGGTTCGATCGCGATCGAGCGTTGCATGGAGGTCGAGCGCTACAGCCACGTCATGCATATCTCGTCGACGGTGACGGGGCGTTTGCGCGCGGATTGCGACGCTTTTGACGCGCTGCGTGCGACGCTTCCGGTTGGAACGGTTTCGGGTGCGCCGAAAGTTCGCGCGATCGAAATCATCGACGAACTCGAGCCGACGCGCCGCGGGCCGTATTCCGGCGGAATTGGCGCGATCGGGTACTCGGGCAACATGGACATCGCACTCGCACTGCGGACGATGGTGATTCCGGTTCCGGATGGCGCGCGTGCGCCGTGGACGGTGCATCTTCAGGCGGGGGCGGGCGTGGTGCTTGACAGTGATCCGGCGGCAGAATGGCAGGAGACAATCAACAAGGCTTCGGCGCTTGGGCGCGCGATCGATCTCGCCGAACACGCGTTCGCGGCGGCGAAGCGCTGAAACCCGACCGGTGCATCTGACCGGTGCACGGCACGTGCCGCCCAGTTCCTGGCACTGCATGGCACGTGCCGTGCACTGTCTGGCACCACTGTCTGGCACCACTGTCTGGCACGCGGTCTGGCACCATGGTGGCCCCAGTGCGGAAACAAGGCGGAAACAAGGCGGAATCAACGTGGAATCAGCTCGCGGCGCACCACAAACTCGACCTCTTCTACGCACGCCGCGGGCATTGCTTTCGCGCGCGCCGCGTTATCCTCGCGACATGCAACCCTTGCAGCAAGGATTTTCCTCAAACGATCTTGATCTGCTCGCCACGATTCTTCGCGAGTTCTCTGCCGACAGCGGCACGGTTCATGCGATCGGAACCGACGGAGCGCTTCACCTTCGCGTCGCGATTGGCATTCCTGATCCCGTGCTTGCGATTGTGCAGGTCGTGCCGATGGGGAAGGGGATGGCAGGCCTCGCCGCCGAGCGAAAGTGCGCGGTCAACTCCTGCAACATCCAACAAGACACAACCGGTGACGTTCGACCGGGTGCGCGCGCAACGGGTCTCGCAGGCAGCGTCGCGGTGCCGATTCTCGCGGCCGATGGACGCGTCCTCGGAGTCGTCGGCGTCGCCACGCGCGCCGAACGCACATTCACGGCCGATGAAGAGCGCGCCATCGCCATGCGCGGCCATGCGTTCTTTGCGTGAAGCGCACATTTGGCGCGTTGCATGTGCGACGCCAAACTCTCGCGGCTGAGCGACCGAAGGACAGCGCCGCAGCACCCTTGCGCACGACTGGTTTACGAATCTCCCAGCGGCTTCACGCGGAAAATGGCGTGCGCAACGGGATCACCGTCGGAGTAGTTGAAACCATCGAGTTCACCGACGGGCTCAAGAACACGCGCGCTCTTCGCGAGATCCTCGATCTCCGCGCGCGGAATCAAAAGATACGCGCCCGGGTTCGCCTCGATCCATGCATGCACCGCTGCACGATTTGCATCGGTCACACGATCGCCAAGTCGATCGAGTCGATCGCGCGTCGTCCAAAGCAGTGAATCCTCTTGATATCCGATGCCGCCAATGCGCGGGAAATCGACATCACGTGGCGTTTTTCCCGAGTGCTCCGCGACGATTCCCACAATGCGCGGCGTATTGAAGACCCAACGGAAACTCGGAATCCACGCGCCAAACGTCGCAATTTCCGCGAGTACCGTCGCAGGAATTGCGAGTGCCATCGCGCGCGCGAAGCGATCGCGTACCGCAGCGCGCCACGCGAGCACGATGAGAACAACCGCACCAAGTGTTGC
>JBJOHQ010000061.1:0-9449 GCA_046047595.1 Planctomycetota bacterium
ATTGGGCCGCGGCGATTGTTGTTGATGCCGAACCAGCGACAACGCTCGCGGTCCTTGAACTGGCGAACGTGCAACTCGTCGAACTCAAGCATCTCGACGCGGAACTCGATCGCGGTCTCGATCATGTGTGGGCCATGGCAAGTGATCGCTCACTCTTTGCGCGATTCCGTTTGCGCGCCAATCTGCGCCGACTTGCTGAACTCGAACTCGAAGGCGCTGCGCTTTTTGATGGCGTGACCAACGCGCTGAAACTCTTTGGTGATCAGCATCTCGCGCGCGTGCAACGCGCAGCCGCGCGACGATTTCGCATCGAAGATTGGGAGAAATCGATCGCGCGCAAACTCGAAACACTCGGTGCGATCAGCGAACGCCTTGAAGCGCGTCAGTCGCAATATCGCAGCGAACTTCTCGAGTGGATCATCATCGCGCTGATCGCGTTTGAGATCATTCGGACGTTTGCGTAGGTGCCGCTTCTCGGCTCGTCTGTTGCGTTGTCGCTTGCACCTTGCGCATGAGGTATGCCGTGAAGCGCTTCCACGCAAGCGCGACAAGCGCGGCTGCGATGGGGCCCGCGCACATCACCGCGATGATGGCCCACAGCGATGGATAGCGGAGGTCAATCGTTGTCCGAACAGCCGCGATATTGCTCGCGAAGTTCGCGCTCTTTCCTTCGAGACGTGCCGCGATGGTCCGCATCCAGTTCGCTGAAGCCTCTGCGGACACTGGCGGAAACGACGCAAGTTTCGTCGGAAGGGAGTCGAGCCATGCATCGTCGAGACGGCTTCCGTCGCGTGGCTGGAGCGACGCGAACACCATCGTCTGGTTGTTCCCGCCCGGTGGCGCGGAGACTGCGCCCGAGACTTCGCGAATCCAACCTTGCGCGCCGTAACTCGCATCGCCGTCCACAGCGATCTCTCGAAAGACAGCTCGTTCAACGACTGTTGCGTCGGCGAGGATCGTCGCGAGTTCAGCCTCATGCTCATCGAAGAGTTCAATGAAGAGCTTTGCGTGCCATTCCAGTTTCATCACGCCGAGCGCACCGACCGCGTAGAGCGAGATGATGACGCACGCGACCGCGAGTGCCGTGCGCGCCTGTACGCGCGATTGTTCGGCTCCCCAACCCCACAGGGGCGATACTCGCCTCGCGGCACCGCATTCTGGGCAGTCGATTTGCTCACGCAGGAGTTGGTGATTGCAGACACCGCAGCGCGTCGGATCAAAGACGCGCCAATGGCACGCGATCCACACGATTCCGCGCACAGCGAACGCGAACGCGAGGAGCGGAACGATCACCACCACCACGCGAAGTGCCATCGGAAATTTTGAAAGCACCATCAACGCCATCACACTCGGCATCAACAAGTTGAAACCTGTGGCCGCGATGAATCCGCAAACCACACGCGCCCGCGACGGCGGACGGAAAAGTAGCAAGAGATACGCGAAGAGCGTCAGTGCTGCGAGGACCACGACCGTGATGGCGCTGTTGCTCGCGAGAGCTGCCCAAGCCGCGCTCGTTGGCGTCGCGATGACGAAGTTCTCGAGAGTGTCAGCCGCGAGCGTCCAGTGCATATGCGCAGCGTACCGCGTCGGCATGCCGATGCTCACTTTTGCGTGCATACACGCATGAACACATCAACCCGTCCACGCGTTGAGAAGCGCGGCCATGTCGGCAGCGTTCGTCGTGCCGTCACCATTCACATCGCCGCCGGCGGTGCCCCATGCGCCGAGCAATGAGGCGAGATCGCTTGCATTCACATGGCCGTCGCCGTTGAGATCTCCAGGCAATCCGCAGATGTCAAGTGCGCGATTCACGCAGAAGATATCCCACTCGGTTTCGCAGCAGTACACGTCGGCGGCGCAAACAGACGTGCAGCATGATTCGATTGCGCAGCCTGGACCTGCATGCACTGCGCGACAATCACCCGCCGTTGGCGAACCGCAACCGGCACACAAGATCATCGCAAGTTCTGCGCAACCAGCATCCCATTCGTAGTGCCCGCATGTGCTGTCGGCAGCCGTCACGAGTGCGCAGCAATCTTCCGTCGCGCAGCCGTGACCTGCGTGCGCTGCGTAGCACGTCGCCGCGGTATCGCCACACTGCGCGCAGAAGTCGTTCGCTTCATCGACGCACGTCTGATCCCACGTCGTCTCGCAGCAGAAGGGATCGATGCCGCACACCGTGCCGCAGCAATCGAAGTTGTTGCATCCACGCGCGGTGTGCACTTCGTAACACGAACCCGTGCCAAACCCGCAGAGGCCGTTCGATGTGAAGTCGTACCGCAGCGTTCCGGTGAAGACCGTGTTTCCCACGCACGAGCAGCGGATGTAGTACGTCTCGCCCGAGAAGACGGGGAACTCCACCGCCGACGCGTACTGCGAGGCGCAGAACTCGAAGCCGAAGGTCCCGGCGTCGGTCGCGATGCGCGTACCCGCGCACGAATCTTCGTGGACCGCGAGCGTCGTCTCCGTCGTTGCGCTTGATGGACACAAACGCAAGAGCACGCGTCCGTTCGCTGGCGCAACGAATTTCGCCCACACATCGTTGTAATCGCTACCGGCCACCGAGTATCCGAATGTGCCGTAGTTCGTCGCGTGATCGTTGGTCACGTTGAGGAAGCCACCGTCAGCGATCGTCGTCGCCGAAATGCACTCATCGTTGTCGGGCACGGTGCTGCAGACGTAATCGCAGAAAAAGGTGCGCGTGTTGCGGATCGAACGCGCGTTGTCGCGATCTGCAGTACCCGTATCAACCCCATCAAACTCGACAAGCGGTGAACTGAAGTACGGAATGCGCGTGCCTGGGTTGTACGCCATCACGGTGCGGTAGTTGTTGCCACTGTCGCCAGTGAAACGATGGCCCGTTGAGTACGTGTAGTACGCGTCCGACGTGCCGTTACATCCGCCGCCGTCGCCTGGCGCGTGGCAGCAGCCCATGTTGTGGCCCATCTCGTGTGGGAAGGTGAGATTCGAGATGGAGAATGTCCACGAATCGACGCTGAATCCGCGGCTCGATGGAGTTGTGGACGAGCTCGTGAGCGTGTACGCCAAGCCCACGACGCCGCCCGCTCCATCGACAGGGTCATCGATACGCATGAGCTTGATGAGATCGGCTCCCCACTCGGCGCGACTGTCGGTGCCGATGTCGAAGAATCCATCGGTGGCGTTCTGAAGACGCGCGAGATCAGTGCTGTAGTTGTCGCCTTGGAAGAGTTCGTCCGCGATGATGCGAATACCAACGGTGCGCGCGCGAAGCGTGATGCCCGAATTGATGTACGCCTCATTGGAGACTTCCATCGCGAGAAGCACTTCGTCGAGCGCAGCCAAGAGGCCACCCATCTCAATGACAGCGTCCACATGTACAAGCGTGAAAACGTCGACGGTGTTGCCGTCGTTGCATGTGCCGGCGAGACCGCCGTCGCCGCCATTCTCTGAGCCTACGTCCTTCATCGGACCTTCACCATCCGTCGCGCTGCATCCACCGCACTCGCCGCGATCGATGTCGGCGAGGAATTGCCGAATCATGCGTCCATCGTCGAGTGTGCGCACGCTTTCCGCGTTGCCTTGGCCATCGCGCACGACAGCGGTGACACGCGGTCCGCGCTCCGTGCTTCGTACAAGCACATCGCTCATCGCACTCGGATTCTTCGGATGACGAAAGTGGATGAAGGTTCCACCATCACCGCCAGCGCGCGTGCGCCAAACACGTTGGCCGCTGCCGAGTAAACCCGCGAGATCATCAGGCATCTCATCGCCTTCGATCAGCGCGAGCAGCGCTTGGGCGTCGACGAGCGCGGGTGCGACATCTGTTCGCACTTTCGCAAACGCCTCGATCCGTTCCACAAGTGCGCGTTCATCCTTCGCATCAAGGTGCGGAAACGGCGGAAGCGACTGCCCAAGTGCGGGCATTGCGCACAGCGTGGCAAGAGCGATGGCGGAGATTCCGACGATGGATCGCGTCTTCATGTGGGGACCTTTCCGTGCGCAGCAAACGCGAGAGGTCGACCATACTTCGACTCTCTATGCGCGCAAATGCGATTTCGCACTCTGCGAATCATGCGGGCAAGCGCGATAAATGGTCGAGGAGTAGCCCCGCAGGGGCATTCCCATCATCGCGTAACTCACGCGCAGAAGACACGGATCGATGATGCCAAAGTTTTTGCAAGGAAAATGGGTCTCCTGAATACGCGAGACCATGCAGGAAGAGGCGAGAAACTGCAGGCAGCGAAAACGCGCGAGACCCAGACACATCAGTGCTGGGTCTCGCGATTGAAGAGATGCGATTGAGATTGATTAGTTGCCGAACCAGATTTCGAGATCAGCATCGGTCACCATTGCGTCGCCATCGAGATCGGCACGCAAGTCGAATCCACCGGATGGAAGCGTTGCACCCATGTTTTCCATGATGACTTGTGCGTCGCCTTCATTGATCTTGCCATCACGGTTGACATCGCGGAACTCGTCGCTTCCGACAATCTGTGCTTCGAGTTCTTCGAGTCGTGCGAGGAAAGTCGCCGTCGGATAGGTCTCGATTGATCCATCGGGCGACGTCAGCACGATTTTTTCAGACATTCCCGTCGTCACGACACCCTCAAGAACAGTGCTCAGCATGCGCAACTCAAGGCGGCACAGAGAATCGAGACCTTTCACTGCAATTCCCGTTGTGTCGCCGTGACGGAGCTGCTGCAAGTCGAACGAGGTCGAATTGGTTTCGAATGCGCTTCCGGGGAGTTGCGTCGTCGTCACCTTTGGTCGGATGGACTCACAAAGGCAGTCGTTTCCGAGTTCCTTACAAAGACAGCTGATCTCGTTGCTCGTTTCGTTGGTTTGACCGAAGGTCAGTGTGCCTGGTTGGTAGGTCGGGATGATCATGATGTCGTCTTCCCAGAACCACCAACCCTTGCAAATCTGCACCTTGTACTTGCCACCGGTGTCAACGACGACCGCGCGAGATCGCGAGCATGGCTGTGAGTTCACGGTGAAGCTTGTGCTGAAGTCAATACTGTGAGAGCAACCAATACTTCCGACACCAGGAACCTCGAGTTCGAGTGAGATTGAAACACTCTCGCCAACCGTGAAACTCACGGCGCTGCCACACATCGCACCCATAAGGTCACTGCCGTCCGGTGCTTTCAGCACATGGGCCTTCGGTGATGCTGGGACTTCAATGGTTTCGCAGTCGTAGCGTGGTGCGAGGGCTGCGGCCGACGCTGCATGCGGAAGTGCCGCGGCAGCGATAGCGAGGGCGAGCGAGCGAGTGACGTGGTTGGCAGTGATCTGTTGCATGTGAATCTCCTCAGTTTTTCGTTTTTGGGCCTTCAGGTCCCGACTCTCATGAGTCGGTCGACCGTTTGGTCACCACGCTCTTGAAGTGGAGATCACGGGAGATTCCGTACAGGTTGCAGACGAATTTTCTGAGAATCCGCAAGTACGATCCGGAGCCATGTTGGCGTGCAATCTCCGTTCCCTCACCACTGGCGCCTTCCGTCTTGATGGCGGTGGCATGTTCGGACTCATCCCAAAGACGATGTGGTCGAAGTGGACGGAAGCAGATGCCGACAATCGCATTGCGCTCGTGACACGCTCGCTCCTCGTCGAAACGCGGGACGGCCTCGTACTCATCGAAGCTGGTTGCGGCGACAAGTGGACCGACAAAGAGCGCGCGATGTATGCGCTTGCGCCGCGCACGGCCGTCGATGCGCTCGCGGAGGCGGGCGTTGATCCGCGCGAGATCGCACACGTCGTGCTCACGCATCTTCACTTCGATCATGCAGCGGGTTTGACGCGATTCGATGGTGCTGGCACGACGAATCTCGTGCCAGTTTTTCCGAACGCGAGAGTCCATGTGCAGCGCACCGAGTGGAACGATGCGCTCGCGAACAAGAGCACGATGACGCGAACCTACTTGCGTTCGCATCTCGAGCCGATGGCGCACGCGATGGAGTTGTACGAAGGCGCGGCGGCGCCGCTTGATCGAATCGAACTCTTGCCAACCCGTGGACACACGTGGGGACATCAGAGCATCCTCGTGCGGCCGCCGGCTGGTGAAGGTTCGCCGTCAGTGCTCTTCGCTGGCGACGCGTGTCCCACGTTCCATCACGCGCATCCCGCGGCGAGTCTTGGATACGACATGCTTGCCTACGACGCGATGCTCTCGAAGCGGGAGATTCTCGGTCGTGCCGCGCGAGAAGGTTGGCTCCTCGCGTTTGATCACGATCCGCATCACGCCTTTGCACGGGTCGCCGAACATGCTGAACGCCTCGAGCTCACACCATGTGTGCTGCCGAATTGATCGGGCGGGACGCGTCAATTTGCAACCTTCGATGGCTTCCTTCCCGTATCCTGCCTCGATGCGCTTTACCCGCTCTCTCGCCGCGTTTGCGACGACACTCGCTGCCGCCTCCACCGCGCTCGCGCAGGAGTCGATGCCTCCACCGGAGCCAATCGGCCAACCGACGCCAGGTCCAGTTGTCGGCTACCTCGTGATGGCGATCCTCTTCGGAATCATCGTCACCGTGTCGCTCATGCCGTCGAAGCGTTCGCACACCGACCTTTGATGGCGGCCTCGGTTGCGTGACCTCGGTTGTTCAGCCTCGGCTGTGTGACCTCGGCTGCGCGACATTGGGTCGTGCGGCATGGGTCGTGCGGCATGGGTCGTGCGGCATGGGTCGTGCGACGTTGGTCGTGCATCTTCGGTCGTGAGTGTTCTTTCAGTCCGCGGATCGCTCGTCTCGCGTCGTTCAGTTCGATGCTTTGACCAGCATGCATTGCAGGCGAACTTCCATGGTCGATCGCATCATGATGAAACGAATCCGCCCACTTCCGCTCCTCGTCCTCGCGAACATCGCCGCCCTCGGGCTTCTCGCGACGGTCGAGTTGTCGAAATCTGCGGGCGCGCAGGCTTTCCGCCCGCGTGGAACCTACACCGCTGCGTCCGGCCGAATTCCCGGAACCGAAACGCATGCGGTCTACATCGTGGATGAAACGACGCAAGAAGTGATCGCGGTGCAATGGGATCCGCGCTCGCGGCAACTCCAAGGCCTTGGCTATCGCAACATGTCCACCGACAGCGCTGACAGCCTGCGCCCACGTTCGAATTGAGCCATTCGGCCTCGCAAACCCCCGTCAATTCCCGTCAATTCCCCTCATTCCCACGACTCGACGTTTCTCTCGATGAAATCAACCCACGCCATTCTCACGCTCAGCGCCTTCGCAATCACCGCGCTCGCGATCGTCGAAGCGGGTCGTCTTCAACCCGCGGCGTTTGCGTCGCCGATTGCGACGGGCGACAACGGCGTGACGGTGCTCACAGCGTCGACCGGTCAAGGTCCAGACGAAGCGCCGTACGAGGCGCTCTTCGTTCTCGACAATCGCACCGAAATGATCCTCGTCTACGGGATCGAAAGCCCGACCGATCGCCGTCTTGTGTTGCGATCGGCCGCAAGCTTGCCCGCACTCTTCCGCGCCGCGCGCGGTGGCTGATGGGCGGCTGATCGAGAAACGAGTCGACAGATGAACGGACGGACGTGATGGATCGACCCCGCGACATTTCCTCACCGACGATCACCCTGCCCGCGCGGCGACCTGTCGACTCTGTGATGGCTACGCGCCGCGCAGACAGTTTCGGCAAGCGCTCGATCAAGGCCTCCAGCAAGGAGTACGCGCTCCGGCTGGCGATTTCGATGACGGATTTGACGACGCTCGAAGGCAAGGATTCCCCGGAGAAAGTGCGGTCGCTCTGCCGGAAGGCGATTTCACCGGCACCCGTGCTTGATCGGGTGTTGCACGCGATGGGCGCGGCACCGGTTCCAAGTGTGGCGGCGATTTGCGTCTACCCAAACCTCGTCGCGGTCGCGCGCGACGCCCTCGCGGGGAGCGGCGTGCACATCGCGTCGGTTGCGACGGGTTTCCCAAGCGGCCAGTTTCCGCTCGATATTCGGCTCGACGATGTGCGCCGCGCCGTTGGTGACGGCGCGGATGAGATCGATATGGTGATCAGCCGCGGCGCGTTCCTTGCGGGTGAGGATGCGCTCGTCGCCGACGAGATCGCGCGCGTCCGTGAGGCGTGCGGCCCCGCGCACCTCAAGATCATTCTCGAAACCGGCGAACTTGAGACGCTCGATGCGGTTCGCTACGCGAGTGACCTTTCGATCCGCGCAGCGCTTGCTGTCGGACCCGTGAAAGATGGCGAAGTGTTCATCAAGACTTCGACGGGCAAGGTCACGCCTGCAGCAACGATGCCGGTGGTGCTTGTGATGCTTGAGGCGATCCGCGATGCGTATCGCGAGACGGGCGTGCGGATTGGGATGAAGCCCGCGGGCGGCATTCGGTCGGCGAAGTCAGCGATTGCGCAGCTTGTGATGGTGCATGAGACGCTTGGGCCTGAGTGGCTCGCGCCGCATCTCTTCCGCTTTGGCGCGTCGACGCTGCTCAACGACGTGCTGCGCCAACTCGCACGGCTCAAGCGCGGGGGCTACGCCGCGCGCGACGACTTTGCCGAGGCGTGATACGCCCCGCTCGGCTGCGGCTCCCAAAGGTGCACGGCACGTGCCGCTCAGTGCCTGGCACTGCATGGCACGTGCCAGGCACTATTCACGGCTCACCATAAATACTGAATCTGCAAGCGTTTAGGCTTGCATACTTTTGTGCACGGCACGTGCCGCTCAGTGCCACGTACTGGACGGCACGTGCCAGGCACCGATCTTGGAAGGTGGCGACGTCTCACGAACGAACCATGCAACCCAACCGCCGGATGTCGCATGACCACATCGTGACCGCCGCCGCTCCGCTCGCTTGGCTCTTCCCACCCATGCCCCCCTACGACCCCTTCGCGCGTGAGCCTTTTGAAGTCCGGGTTCTCAGCGAACTCGGTCGGGGCACCTACAGCCGGATCCTCCACGTTGAGAGTCTCCACAAAAGCGGTGTCCACGACGACAACCTTCACATCGGAAACCAACATGCTGGCGCCGCGCGAAAAAAGCCCTCGTCCACAGCATCCCCTCTGAGCCGATGCTTCGCGCTCAAGCGCATTTCCATCGCACCTACGGTGGATCGACAGCAGGCGGCGCTCATCGAAGGGCGCATCTACGCGGAGTTCGACGTCGGCCAACGTCACGCGCACCCGCTTCTGCGCCGTTACTTCGGACATCACGCCGCGCGCCAAGCCGATGGCACCGTGCAACACGACCTCCTCATGGAGGTGATCGACGCGCCGCCACCCACGCGTGTGCCATTTCCTCCGGGCGAAACGGTCGAAATTCTTCGACACCTTGCAAACGCCGCGGCCGCGCTTCATCGGCAAGGTTTCGTGCACGCAGGACTTACGCCGCGCGCGCTCTATCTCACCACACTCGGCCGTCCGCGACTCGGCGGCCTCGCCGACGCAGCGCGCATCGGCGAAGTCAAGCCCCTGCGCGTCGCGGTTCCGGGGTTCATCGCACCAGAAATCGCCC
>JBJOHQ010000062.1:0-2961 GCA_046047595.1 Planctomycetota bacterium
CCGCGTTTCCGACTTCCTGCAGAACTGATTCGCGATCACGCGCTGAAGACAAGCGGGCTTCTCGTCAAACAACTTGGCGGGCCGAGCGTGAATCCGTACACACCTGGTGATCCGTGGCGCGAGATCAGTCACTTCGGTTCAAGTCCTGCGACGGCACAGACGTTTGTGCAAGATCACGGCGACAAACTCTATCGCCGCAGCTTGTACACGTATTGGAAGCGCACGATGCCGCCGCCGAATATGGCGTCATTCGACGCGCCGAACCGCGAGGTGTGTGTCGTCGATCGTGCGACGACGAACACGCCGTTGCAGGCGCTTGTGCTTCTCAATGATGTGCAGTTCGTCGAGGCTGCGCGTGCGTTCGCCGAGCGTGCTCTCGCGCTCGCAGGCGATGATGCGCGCCGACTTGAATGGGCGTTCCGCGAAGCAACATCGCGCGCGCCTGACGAACGTGAAATGCAAGTGCTGTCGCGCGCACTCGCGCGTGAACGCGCAGAGTTTGCCGCCGATCCTGCGTCGGCGAACGCACTTCTTTCGCATGGCGAATCACCACGCAACCAAGAGATCGCGCCAGAAGAGCACGCCGCGTGGACGCAAGTCGCGGCGTTGATTTTGAACTTGAGCGAAATCGTGACGCGCAACTAGCAGAGAGTCGTTCATCGACGAGGTCTTTATGCAAGACAAGTCTTCATCTCCACATGACGCGCAGTCCATCGAAGAGCGCCTCGCGTTTCTCACGCGACGGAGTTTCATTGGTCGCAGCGCGCACGGGATTGGCGCGATCGCGCTCGGTGCGATGCTTGGTGAACAACTCTTCGGAGGTCGATCCTTTGGCGCATCACGCGCACTCGCATCGCCGATGCATGGAATCGGCGGAAACGCGCGCAGTGTGACGGGCGGCCTCGCAAACTTGCCGCATTTCGCGCCGAAGGCGAAGCGCGTCTTGTGCCTCTTCCAAAGCGAAGGCTTCTCACACATCGATCTCTTCGATCCAAAGGAAGCGCTCTATGCAAACGCTGGCAAAGATCTTCCCGCGTCGATTCGTGGCACGCAGCGTGTGACGGGCATGACGAGTGGGCAGGGGAGTTTCCCCGTCGTGCCGCCAGTGGCACCCGGACGTTTGTGCGGAAAGAACGGCTTGTGGATCAGTGATCTCTTGCCGCACATGCAAGGTGTTGCGGATGAACTCTGCATCATCAAGAGCCTCACGACCGAGGCGATCAATCATGATCCCGCGGTCACGTTCATGAACACGGGCAATCAGATTCCGGGCTACGCGAGCATGGGTTCGTGGATCAGTTACGGGCTTGGAAGTGAGAACGCGAATTTGCCCGCGTTCATCACGATGGTGTCGCAGGGCTCTGGAAAGAATCCAGGTCAACCGATTTTCTCGCGGCTTTGGGGCAGCGGGTTTTTGCCGTCGTCGTATCAAGGCGTCGGATTGCGGCCAGGTGGAAATCCCGTGCCGTATCTCGCGAATCCACATGGCGTCGATCGTGCGCAGCGACGCGCGATGCTCGACGATCTCGCGGAACTCAACGCGCATCGCAACGATGAACTTGGCGACCCTGAAACGCGCGCGCGCATCGAGGCGTACGAGATGGCGTTCCGTATGCAAGTGTCGGTGCCCGAACTCGTCGAGATGTCGGATGAGTCGCCAGAGACGCTCGCGATGTACGGGCCCGACGCGCGTCGGCCCGGCAGTTACGCAGCGAATTGCTTGCTCGCGCGACGACTGCTCCAACGCGGCGTGCGGTTTGTGCAGCTCTTTCATCGCGGATGGGATCAGCACATCGCGCTCGGTACGCAGTTGCCGAATCAATGTCGCGACGTCGATCAACCGACGGCAGCGGTCATCAAAGATCTCAAGCGACTCGGCATGCTCGAAGACACGCTTGTCATCTTCGCGACGGAGTTCGGCCGCACTGCGTACAGCCAAGGCGGATTTGGCGATCCGAGTTCAGGCCGCGATCACCACGGTCGCTGCTTCACATCGATCCTCGCGGGCGGCGGTGTGAAGGGCGGCATCGACTACGGAAAGACCGACGACTTCTCTTACAACATCGTCGAGAACCCTGTCCAAGTGCGCGATTTCCACGCAACGATTCTGCACACCCTCGGCATCGATCACGAGCGCCTCACGTACGGCTTCCGCGGCCTCGACACGAAGTTGACCGGCGTCGAACCCGCGCGCGTCATCCGCGAGGTGTTGACCTGAGGCGAGGTGCGTGAGTGTGAATGAGCGCGGAAGTGTCTCGTCTATGTTGAATTGATGTAACGTATAAGTTACGATCCTCGAGTCGATTTTGCCGCTCCAGACCAGCGCCTGAGCGCGAATGTGTGAGCGGTCAGACGCGGGATCTTTGTGACTCGAAGAGTGGCTTGAAGGATGACTCGAAAGAAAAGCAAATCACCTTCACGCGTGTCCGTGCATGTTCGTGCCGCGATCGATACACGCAGCCCAGACGTCTCGCATGACGAGATGTTGATACAAGAACTTCGCGAAGATCCAGCGTTCGCGATGGAGTACCTGAAGGCAGCACTCGCGGAGAGTGAAGATCCTCAGGTTTTGCTCGTCGCGTTGCGACAGGTCGCGACTGCGCATGGAATGGCGAAGGTCGCAGAGCGGGCACAGATCGAGCGAGAGAGCGTGTATCGCGCGCTCTCCGCGAAGGGTAATCCGCGCTTTTCGACGATTGTGTCCATCCTTCGTGCTGTCGGACTCTCGCTCAGCATCGCAGAAGCAAGGGAGCCCTCGCGATTGACGAGTGCGCGAGCGACGCGTGTCCGAAAGAAGTCGGCCACAAAGCGCGCGAAGAAGTCGGTGACGAAGGGAACGACCAAAGCAATCGGTCAAGCGCCTACGAAGGCAAGTGCGAAATCGAGCGGTGGATCGTCGCGCGTCCGGGCCGCGTAACAGTGGCCGCGCGCACGCATCATGTTGAACCCACAGGGAGCGGT
>JBJOHQ010000063.1:0-3032 GCA_046047595.1 Planctomycetota bacterium
TGATGCTTGATTATCGTCGCGTTGCATGCTTCCTCGCTGATAGGTGGACGTGTTGCACCATCCAGATCCACTTGGATCTGTTGGCATGAATGACCTTTGTGTGGAGCCGTGGAACGGCTCAGGAACTCCTCAGCAACTCCTCAGCAACTCCCCAGCAACTACTCAGGGGCTTCTCGAGGATTTCGCTGGGACTTCGCTGGGACTTCGCTAGAACTTCTTTGGGACTTCTCTGGAGTTGTTCATCCGTCAAACGTGACGAGGGCGAACGCGCATGCGAACCCCTCCGGTCTTACGACACGGATCTTTGGTTTGAACTTTGAAACGGGGCGTGCATTGGCTTCGCGTGTGGAACGCTCTCGCGCTTCACATACGAACATCCGCCGCATCGCTGCGATTCATCTCTCGGTTTGCTGAGTTACCTCGAGCAAACTGCATTGAATGAGGGTGACGCGATCGGAAGGCTACGTTCGCCGAGCGGCGCTCGCGTGCCTGATCGTCGACTCTGCCATCTGCCACAATTTTCGAGCGGTCGGTTCAGCCGTCGCGGCTGCCAACCGATCACGGAAGCAATCCTTGCTTTCACGATCTCTACTCCTGTCACAAACAGATTTCATCCACGACGCTGACATGAGCGTGCCGCCGCGATCCATCGCAGTAGTGCTCAAAGGCGCAGGCCGAGTCGAAAACTTGCTCGACCTGCATCTTTTTCCTCTATCGCAATTTTTGTTTTGCGACCTAAGCAAGACCGCGAAATTTTGTTGAAGTCGATGAAAATCTCCGGAATCGACTGAATGAATATCGGCTGTGGGGCAAGTCATCCGGGCGCGCGAGGTAACGACACCAGGTTGACTGCCTTCGCGATGCACCGCGCGCCGCAGCCACAAACCTCTCGCGCCGCAGCCAGAAACCTCTCGCGCCGCAGCCACAAACCTCTCGCGCCGCAGCCGCAAACCGCGCGTAAAACTTCGCAGTTGAGCGCGGAGTTGGCCGCGCTCGCGTTGCTTGGCTTCATCCGATGAGGGCTCAATCCGCGGAAATTGACTTCGGTCCCGCGCCAGCGGTCTTCTCGTACTTGCCGTCGCCGACCTTTTGGTACTTGGTGAAGCCGAGGCGATCGAGGTTTGAATCGCTGATCTTGCGTTTGTCCGCTGCGGTCGAGTGTTGGCCGCCGATCATCGGCAGTTGCGGCACGCGTCGAACGGGTTCACCTGTTTCTGGATGCTGTTCGAGCGCTGCGTCGCTCATCTTCTGAACGACTTCGAAGTGCTCGCCAAGCGAGCCGTCTGGCTTCACGACCGCGTAGACGTAGGTGGGCATTCGTTCATCCTATGCGAGGCACGGGGCAAATGTGGAAGGGCAAGCTCAGGTGATTTCGGGTGGAGCGGAGCACCTTTCGACGGTGGAATTTTCTTCGCCCTTCAACTCCGCGCCGTGGTAGAACGCGCGTGCATGACCGTGCCTCACGCTTCAGCCGACTACGCGCGCATCAGCGAATTGCGCGAACTTCTCGCGCGCGCAAACACGGCGTACTACGTCGATGCGTCGCCGTTCATGAGCGATCAGGAGTTCGACACGCTGCTCGCCGAGCTTGTGTTGCTCGAGGCACGCAACCCCGCGTTGTTCGATGCCAACTCGCCGACGCAGCGAGTTGGAGGCACCCCGCTCGAAGGCGAGTTTGAAACGCGCGCGCACCGCGTTCCGATGCTCTCGGTCGACAACACGTATTCGATCGAAGAACTTCGCGTGTGGTATCAGCGCTGTTCGGATGCGCTTGGCACAGGCGAAGCTTCGGCCGATCCCGATGCCGGACTCTTCGCATCCGCGCCCGCGGCCGCTCCGACGCTTTTCGCCGATCCGAAGGTTGACGGGCTTGCAATTTCACTCCGCTATGAACAGGGTGAACTCGTTGAAGCGGTCACGCGTGGCGACGGCGAGAAAGGCGACTTGGTGACGGCCAATGTGCGCGCCATTCGTGCGATTCCACTGAAGTTGCGCGTGCCAGAGGATGCGCGCTTCGGTGGTATTCCGCGCGTACTTGAAGTGCGCGGTGAGATTTTCATGCCCGTACGAGAGTTTGAGCGGATCAACGAAGAGCGTGAAAAACACGGCGAACAACTCTTCGCGAACGCGCGCAACTCGTGCGTGGGAACGCTGAAAAACAAAGACCCGAAAGTCGTGGCGTCGCGGCGATTGTCGTTCGTCGCACACGGACGCGGTGAAAGCGAAGGGCTGCCTGAACTCCACGCGCACTCGGAATTCGTGGCGTACCTGAAAGCGCTTGGCATTCCTGTTTCGACCGTCGGTGGCGCGATGAAAACGCTCGCCGATGCCGAGCGCACGATTCAAGAGTTCGCGGATCGTCGTGACCTACTTGACTTTGCGGTCGATGGAATGGTCGTGCGCATCGATCGCTTCGACGAGCAGAAACGCCTTGGGTTTACAGCGAAAAGTCCGCGTTGGGCCGTCGCGTTCAAGTATCCCGCAGAGCAGAAAGAGACGATTCTCGAGAAGGTCGATTGGCAAGTTGGAAAGGGTGGCACGATCACGCCGCGCGCGACGATGACGCCCGTTTTCGTTGCGGGTTCGACCGTCAAGCATGCAACGCTTCACAACATCGAGGAGATTCAGCGTCGCGACCTTCGCATCGGCGATCACGTCATCGTCGAGAAGGCGGGTGAGATCATTCCTCAAGTGGTGCGCGCACTCGTCGAGAAGCGCACCGGTGTCGAGCAGCCCATCGAGCCGCCAACGACGTGCCCCGTTTGCAATGGTGTGGTGGAGCGCGAAGGCCCGAAACTTTTCTGCACGAATTCCTCGTGTTCTGCGCGGTTTCGTGAGCGTCTAAAGTGGTTTGTCGGCCGCGATCAGATGAATGTCGACGGCATGGGTGAAGAGATTGTGGACGCCTTGGTCGATGCAGGCATCGTCAAGGATTTTGCCGATGTCTTTCGTCTTGACGCGATGCTCGTCGCGCGCACACTTGCGAAGGGCGACAAAGCTCTCGCGGAGATTGCGAAGAAAGGCCCAGGAAA
>JBJOHQ010000064.1:0-2824 GCA_046047595.1 Planctomycetota bacterium
CGCACCGGCCCTTCGGCTGGCACGATCCACGCGCTCGCGCCATCACTTCCACTGACAACTTCGCGGCCCTCGGCATCGCGTCGCACGAGTACGTAACTCGCGGGATTACGCAGAAAAACCAGCGCGCCGTCGATCGGTGCCGGTGGCCGAATCGCTTGTTGCGGAGACGACGCATCGCGACGACGCATGCGAACGTCACCTTCGATCGCGCGAAGAACGTAGGTGCGGTCGCCGGTGCGCAGCACTTCGACGATCCGCGCGAGGACATCGGACGCCGAAGCATCGCGACCCGTTGTCGCGAAAATCCACGCGAGTCCGACCGCGAGCAAGAGCGTTGCGGCGACGAACACGCGCCGCTGAAGCCACGCGCGCCGCCTCGTTGCGTGCACGGCGTGTTGCTGATCGGCGCGCGCGTCGACTTGCGCGTCGCGCTGCGTGTCGTGCTGCATGTCGTGCTGCCCATGCAAAGACGCAAGTGCACCCGACGTCAACTCGCGATCAAGCGCGTCATGCAAGAGAACGAGTTGCGCAAGTTCACGCGCCGCATCACTGTCGGACGCGAGCATTTGCTCGAAGCGAACGCGATCGTCTTCTGCAAGCGTGCCATCGAGATACGCATGCGCGAGCGATCGGAAGTTGGCGCGATCGGCGTCGGTCACGCGGCACCTCCCGCTTCGCGACGCTCGATACAGTCGCGAAGATCCGAACGCAGACGTTCAAGCGCTTTCGACACGGTGTTCGGCGCGAGACCAAGCAGTTGTGCGATGCGGCCTGGCTTGAGCCCCGCGCGATAGCGGTAATCGCAGATTTCTCGGGCGCGACCTTCGAGCAGCTTCACGCATTCCCCCAAGTGCGCGAGCCGCGCGTGTTCTTCGCGTGCAATCGCATCGACCGCGTGCGCGAGCGCTTCTTCAGCCGCGTCGCCGAGCGTCGTCGAAAAGGGCATGGGAAGCCGACGTGCTTGGCGCCGCGCATTTGCGACCTCATTGCGCGCGATCGACAACGCCCACGGCAGAAACGGCCGCGAACTGTCGTAGGTTCCGAAGGATTCCAGCACGGAAAGCGCTGTTGCCTGCAGGATTTCGTCGCGCAACGCACGGTCGCCCGCAAGCGCAAAGACGTACGCCGAAACCGCAGGTTGGGCCTGTGTCCAGAGCGTGAAGGCTTGGCGGGTCAACGGATCCATGTGTGAGGTGTTCTCACCTCAACGCACAACGTGACATGCTTTCACGGAGAAAGTGGAAAAATCGTTGCGGTCGCGCCGTCACTGCGGGATCACGTTGCGGGATCACGTTGCAGGTTCTCGACGCGGGTGCAGAAAGTCGGAGTTCGCCGCCTGTCACGCCGCATTCGTTACGCACCACCCGTGGCACGCCGTCGGTCACTCACCACTCGTTGCTTACCACTCGTTGCTTACCACTCGTTGCTTACCACTCTGGTCCGCCCGAATAGCGACCGTACACGTCCGCCATCGCTTGCACCTGTTCGCCAAGCGTGCAGCGCGCGAGGCTCGCCGTCACGAGTGCAGGCATGACGTTCTCGCCCTTTCGTGCCGCCGTGCGGATCGCATCAAGCGCGTTCTTCACATCAAGCGACGAACGCGCCGCGCGCATCTTCGCGAGACGTGCGTTCTGCTCAGTCTCGACCGTGTGCGGAATTTCGAGGATTTCGACCTGCTTCTCTTCGTTGCCCTCGGGGTACGCGTTCACGCCGACGACGATGCGGTCGCCCGCTTCCATCTCTTGACCAAAGCGGTAACTCGCCTCGGCAATCGATCGGCGGAAGTAACCCTTGTGCACGCCCGAAACGACGCCGCCCATGTCATCAATTTCCTTGATGATCGCGTTCGCGTCCTTCTCCATCTGATCCGTCAGCGCTTCGACAAACCACGAGCCGCCAAGCGGATCGACCGTGCGGTGGACACCCGACTCGTGCGCGATGATTTGCTGCGTGCGAAGCGCCACGCGGACGGCTTGTTCCGTCGGCAAACCAAGCGTTTCATCCATCGAGTCGGTGTGAAGGCTCTGGCAACCGCCGAGCACGCCCGCCATCGCCTGCAGCGCGACGCGCACGATGTTGTTGAGCGGCTGCTGTTCCGTGAGCGAGCAACCCGCAGTTTGGACGTGCGTGCGCATCAAGAGCGAGCGCTCGTTTTTCGCACCGTAACGCTCCTTCATCGCCTTCGCCCAAATGCGGCGCGCGGCGCGCAACTTGCAGATTTCCTCGAAGAACTCGTTGTGACTGTTGAAGAAGAACGAGAGCCGCGGGCCGAAACTATCGACGTCGAGGCCGCGCTTGATGCACTCTTCGACGTACTCCATGCCGTCGCGCAGCGTGAACGCGAGTTCCTGCGTCGCGGTCGATCCCGCCTCGCGGATGTGGTAACCCGAAATCGAAACCGAGTTCCACTTTGGCAAGTGCTGCGCCGCGAACTCAATCGTGTCGACGACGAGCTTCACGTGCGGCTCGGGCGGATAGATGAACTCGTTCTGCGCGTGGAATTCCTTCAGAATGTCGTTCTGCAGCGTGCCGCCGAGCGACGTCCACGGAATGTCGCGCTCCTTCGCATGCGCGAGATACATGCCCCAAATGACCGCCGCAGGTGCGTTGATCGTTTGCGACACGGTGACCTCGCCGATCGGAATATCGGCGTAGAGGCGATGCATGTCTTCGATCGAACTGATCGCGACGCCGCATCGACCCACTTCGCCCGCCGACAGCGCGTCGTCGGAGTCGCGGCCCATGAGCGTCGGCAAATCGAACGCGGTCGAAAGACCCGTATTCGCCTTCGTGCCCTTCGCGTTGTTGAGGAGGTACTTGAAGC
>JBJOHQ010000065.1:0-14292 GCA_046047595.1 Planctomycetota bacterium
GCTCGCTTGTGAGTGCGTCTGTGAGTGCGTCTGTGAGCGCGCCCGTGAGCGCATTTGTGAGTGCGCGTGTTCTCCGACGATGCCGCAGGCGTCCGCGAGCCGCGTGGACGTTCACGAACCAGCAATTGGCAAGATTCTCGCGCACCTCTGCGGAAATCGCGGGCAAAATGCCGAAAGGTGTGTGCCTCGTCGCGCAGCGACCTCGCTTCTCGTCGCGCAGCGACCTCGCTTCTCGCCGCTGCTTTTCGTCTTGTTTTATTTCGCTCGGCCAGTTTCAGCGCACAAGTAATCCGCTCCGCTCAAGACCTCTTTAAGGAATCGATCCATGCGCTCACCTTCACACGTTGCGCTTCGTACACAGGTCCGCGCGTTTGTTCGTCAAACCGTATCCACGATTGGATGTACGGCGCTGCTTCTGACCGCGGGCCTCACCATCGCGACCGCGACGACCTCCGCGACGGCGCAGCAAACGACGAAAGAAGTCACCGCTCTAGGTAAGCCGCGCATCGCGATTCGCTCGATCGAGGCAACCGATGGCGTGCGCGCAGAAGCCGAACGACAAGGGCAGTGGGCGACGCTTCGGCAGATTCTCGAAGGCGCTGATGGTCAACTTCTCAACGCGATCGAACAGACGCGCAAGTTTGAAGTCGTTGCGCGCAAAGACCTCAAAGATGTGGTGAAGGAACAAGACCTCGGCGAATCGGGCAACATTGATCCGAACGATCCGCAGCGCGCGAGGGCGCTCGCCATGAAGGGCGCGGGATATGTGCTCGTTGTTTCGATCGACAACTATCAAGATGTCACGACGCGCGCCGTCCTTGAAGGTCAACTTGGACAAGCCGCGATGGAACGTCGCGTCGTTCAAATGCAAGCGGTTGTGAAGATCTACGACGCAACGGGCACGTCGCTTGTGCGTTCTTCGAATCAGACCATCGAAACGAAGCCGATCGTCACCGAAGTTCTCGCAGGCCAAACGCAAGATGGGCGGCAGTCGAACAAACTCATCGGCGAAGTTTCGAAGTTGCTCGCACAACGCGCGGCGAACGACTTGATTGATTTTCTCTTCCCTGCGAAAGCCGCGGCACTCACAAACGGCGTGATGACGTTCAATCGCACGAAGGAGTCGGGAGTTGAGAACGGTCAGTGGTGGCGCGTGTATGCGCCCGGCGAAGAGATGTTCGATCCAGATTCGGGTGAGAGCCTCGGGAGCGAAGAAGTTCCCGTTGGTTGGGCGAAGGTGATCGAAGCGGGTGATCGCTCGTCGAAAGCGCAGGTTTTCGAAGATACAGGTGCGGATTGCGATTCGATTCTTCGACGCGCGGATGGCGAGCCTGAAGGTGCGAGTCAATTCACGCGCTCGTCGGCAACGTGCCGTCGCGAGGGTCGAGCTGCTGCGCAACCGGCAGTGAAGTCGACGGCGAACGGTGCCGCATCTGGATCGGCATCTGCGCCCAATTCTGCGCCTGTTTCCGCTGGAGATGCCGACACTGCGCCGCCGCTTCCTCCACTGCCAAACGCGAATACGCCCGCGCAAGGTTCCAACCAAGGCTCCAACCAAGGTGCCAACCAAGCCACGAACACTGCTCCGTCCGCGACGCAGCCGCTTCGCTTGGCATTCTTCGTGCAAGACCGTATTGCAGGCGATGTGCCTGGTAGCGACGCGTCGCAAGTCGGTGTTGTCGAAGACGCGTTCCGCGCGGCGATCACATCGCCTGAGATTGAGTTGATCGCGCGTGAAGACGTCATCAACGCCGTTGCGCGCTTGGCGAAATCAGGCGCAAATGAAGGCACGAATCTCCCTGGATCGCTCGAACTTGATCGTCAACTCAGCGATCGCACATCCGCGGTCAATCTCGCTGCAAACCTTGGCGCAGATGCGCTCGTGATCGCAACGATCACATCGCTGACTGAACGCAAGACCGACTTCGACGACCCATCGCTTCAAGTGAAGACGAAAGTGATTCAGCGTAATTTGACGGTGACTTATCGCATCGTCGATGGTGCGACAGGTGGCGCGTTGGCTTCAGCGAACGTGGTGAAGTCGGACAATCGTCGCGAAACAGCGAATCTGAAGTCTGATCCGATTCCAGTTGCTGATTTGTTGCGCGCTGCATCAGAAGAACTCGCGCAGAAGGCGCGCGCGACGGTGCTTTCGGGCCGCATGCGTGCGCCCACTGCGCCCGCTGCGGACGTTCTCGTGCAAGTGCGCCCCGTGCTCGCTGATCTCGCGATCCCCGACATTCAGATGATCGACGGCAAGCCGACGGTGACATCGGGCACGTACAAACTCGAGCCGATGCAGATGGATGTCTATGTCGACGGACTTCTCATCGGAACTGCACCAGGGGCCTTCGACATTCGGCCGGGTATTCACAATATTCGCGTCGAACGCAAGGGTTTTGAGCCGTACAGCGCGATGATGAAGACGCGTGAAGGGATGACCATCGCGCCTGCGATGCGAATCACCGATGAGCAACTTGCGCGCGTGAAAGAACTCGCGGCGTTCTTGCAGAACCTCAAAGAGCGCGCGGTGTTGACCGAAGCACAACTCGAAACAGCCAAGGCATTTGGCGATTTTCTACGGAACAGCAACATTCGTTTCGACACGTCAAACGTGCAGAATCTTGAACTTGGAAAGAGCTACTGGAACGAGTTCTTCCCTTGAGGAGGCAGAGATTTTGATCGGTCACAAGTTTGATGTTCACCAAGCACTTCGTGTTGAGCGCATCTCCTTGCGAAATGCGCGCACGCTGTCGATCGGATGTTTGATCGTCGCGACGCAGGTTCTCGCAGGTTGCCAACAGTCGTATCGCAAGACGATGGATACGGTCGTCGCCGATTGCGCGCGCGGTCGTTACGCAGAAGCGAGCCAACTCACGGCGAAGTCTGTGCAAGACCTCAGCAAGAGCGACGGCGATCGCTTGGTCTACTTGCTCGAAGCGGGTCGAACGGCGCAGTTGGCGGGCGATCTCGCCGCGTCGAACAACGCGTTCAGTGAAGCGAACGCCATCGTCGAGCCGTATCTCGATGAGAAGGCTGAAGCGACGGTGACGGAAGCGGTCGCGACGACTGCCGTCAATCAAACGATTTCTCAGTATCGCGGCACGAACCCCGAACGAACGCTGCTCGAAACGATGATCGCGGTCAACGCGCTCGTGGTTGGCGATCGCGCACAAACGCGCATCGCGCTCAATCGTGCGCAAGCGTGGCAACAAGTTGCGGTTGCGTTGCATGCGGCGGAAATCGAGAAGGAACAAGCGCGTCTTGATGCTTCAAAGGAAGAAGCGAAGACGAAAGGCGTGAGTTACGGCTCGTCGACAGAGATTGAGTCCAACGCGAACTACGCAAATCTCGCGTCGATGAAGGCGTACACCGACTACGCCGATCCTTTCGCGACATATCTGCGCGGGATTTTCCTACTCTTTGAACCCGATCAAACAGATCTTGAAAACGCGAGTTACGCGTTTCGCCGCACACAAGCGTTGAACGCAGGTGACGCGCTTGTCGCGGCACAGATTGCGGGCGATCTCGCGATACTCGAAGCGAAGCGCACGAGTGGTCAAGTTCCGCCACACACGTGGATCGTGCTCTTTGACGGGCTTGCTGCCTATCGCAAAGAGTTTTCCGTTGGCGTCGCCGCGTTTCCGTATATGGCGCAACATGATGTCGGCGTGACGACACCCGAGATCATCTACGCGGGCGAGCGATATCCGATGGCGTTCGTCTCGGACTTTGATCGCATGGTCATGGCAGACTTCAAGGAGAAGTTGCCGCTCATCATTACGCAAGAGATCATTTCGACCGCGCTCAAGTCGGCGGCGACGTATGCCTTGAACGAACAATTTGGGTCGTACGGCCTGATCATTGGGCTCGCGTACCAGTTCGGTTCGACCGCAGCAGATTTGCGATCGTGGCGTACGGCTCCGAAGCGAATGCACGTCGCGCGCGTCGAAACGCCCGCGGATGGTCGTATTGTCGTTGCCGACGGCGGGGCGCCGATCGCGACCGCGCAAGTTGCGGCAGGGGCGAGTGCGGTGGTGTTTGTCGATGTGCCTGCGCGCGGCGCGCCGGCCGCTGTACGCGTGGCGCCGCTTGCTGCAGAAACGCCCAAGTTGCCGTAAGAAGTTTGGAATCCCGATACCGTGCGCGGCGTCGGTCGGGGTTCAGCCGCGCGTTGGGCGAACGAGTCTCCCGCACGGTCGGAAATCGTGTTGCACTAAAAACAGCCTTACAGATTGGGTCACGCATGCTTCGCACAAAGACTTCAACATCGCGGTGCCTTGGAATCGCATTCTCGTTTGCAGCACTCGCGCTGCCCTTTCTCGTGTCCTGCGGATCGGTCAACACCGTGTCGACCCGCACCGACAAAGCGACGACGAGCGTTGGTTTTCACACGCAAGTGAACGACGCGCTTTCCGAGATCTTCTTGCATGCACGGGATGTGCGGATGATTCGCACGCCCGGCGGCGTGATGAAGGCGCAAGTGGATGTCGCCAACGATGGCTTCCAAACGCGCAGCTTTGGCTACCAGTTTGAGTGGATGGACGAAACCGGAACGGTTGTTTCGAGCCAACTCAACAATTGGAATCAAGCGCAGGTTTACTCCGGTGCCAACGTCATGATTACGGCAGTTGCGCCGACGCCAGAGTGCACAGATTTCCGCCTGAAAGTTCGCGAGAACAAGTGATCTATTGCGGCCGTGGTTTGGCCGCTATTGCGCAGATCCATTTCTAGAACGATCCAGAACCAGTACTTGGACTCCATCATGCTCTCACTTTCACAGACATCGCTCGCGTCTTCTCGCCCTGCTCCGTCACGCACGCTCGTACTCGCTGTGGTCTTCGGAGCCGCAGCGTTTGCGGCCGTTGGCTGCGGCTCGCCCGCGAAGCGCATCGAGACGGGTGGTCCGCAGTCGATCACGACGGTCACGCAAGTCGACGATCAAGACATCATGGGTGCGACGAATCAGATGCTTTCGTCGCTCTTAGAACTCGGCGTTCTCAAGCAAACCGAACAGAAGCCCGCGGTTCTGCTCATTGATCGCATTACGAACGACACGACGTCGGATTTCCCGATCGACAACCTTGTGTACGCGATGCGCGAGCAACTCGTGAACAGTGGTCAGGCGGCGGTCAACACGACCTACGGTGCGAATCCCGAGTCGAAACTCGCGCAGGATGAGGCGAAGCTCGATCAGTTCGAGACGGGTGAACGCGTGCGTATCAAGAACGACTTTGCGTTGACGGGCCGCATCACCGAGGTTCGTCGTGCGGCGGGCAATGTTCGACAGGCGACGTTTACGTTCCGGCTGACGCTGACGGCGACGAGCGGTCCGCGCAAGGGACTCGAAGTCTGGACGAAGCAGGCACAGTTCACCAAGCAAGGCACAAAGGCGTCGGTTGGGTTCTGAGCGGCAACGCTAGGCCGCAGCTGCCGCACCCAAACATCTGAAATTCAATCCCACGCGGACGTCGAGCGATCGGCGTCCGCGTTGTTTTTCAAACGACTTTTCAAACGAGGGGACTGGCGCACATCTCAAACGGTGCACGGCACGTGCCGCTCAGTGCCATGCAGTGCACGGCACGTGCCAGGCACCATGCGTGTTTCGCGCGAACTCGTTTGTTACTCAGGGGTTGCGCCTGCATATTTTGGTGCACGGCACGTGCCGCCCAGTGCCATGAAGTGCACGGCACGTGCCGTGCACGGGGCGCTCACGGGGCGCTGCTCACACGAAACAAGCAAAACCATGGCTGTTTCCAAACGAAAGACAAACATCTCTTGACAAGTTCTGTGCGAACTTTCAATCAAGAAATGAGGCCTATCCAATGAGCCAGGTTGTTTCGCTTTCGTCGCAACTTTCGCCATCGTGCACTTCGTATCTCGCTCAGTCTCAAGCGCGGCGGTGCTTCGCGAGAGTCGCGGGCGTCTCTGCAGCGTTCGCCTTGGTCGGCATTGCGAACGCGGGCGGGCTCGTTTTGAATGAGTACAACGCGACAGGAAGCACCAAGTACCTCGGCGGTCCGACTGCGACCAACGACGACAAGTACTTCGGTCGCGTGCTTGGCAACGGTGGTAACTGGCTCGAGTTTGTTGTGACACAAGACCATCTGGATCTTCGGGGTTGGAAGATCCGTTGGGCTGAGACGCTCAATCTGAATGTCGCGAACGGCGCCGATCTTTGGTACGGAAACGCGCAGGTCGATCAGGGAATCATCACGTTCTCGAACGACGCGCGCTGGAGTGATCTGCGCGCGGGAACCATCATCACGATACATGAGTTCTCTGCGGCACAAGCGGGTGCGGAGGCCGGCAAAGACAACGACGCAACGTTCGATCCGTGCACAGGCGATTGGTGGATCAGTGCGCACACCTTTGCCAACCCAACGCTTCTCACCACCCAAACCAATGTTGCGGGCAACGTTGCGGGCAATTTCAGCGTTGGCAACGATGGTTGGCTCTGCGAGATCGTGAACGCCGCGGGCGTTGTTGTGACTGCGCGATGCGGAGAAGGCGCCCCTGGCTACGGTGGCGGCGGCGTCGCAAGCACGGAGATTTGTCGTTTGGAGGCGACTCCAAGCGTGTCGACGACTTCGACGAGCCTCTACGACGACGGTGACGATTCAACCTGCGGACGGCAGAATTCCTGGCGCGACCCACTCACGGCTTGCCGTCTTTATCAAGATTTGGAACCGCTTCGCGCGGCTGTTCGCGCCGAACTCTGCACCACTTGCGTTCCAGTCATTCTCAATGAGTACAACGCGGTCGACACCGATGGCTACCTCAACGGCGGTACGTCGAAGGCGGACATCGATGGTGGATTCGCGTCCGACAGCTACTTCGGCCGCGTGCTCGGCAACGGCGGAAACTGGTTCGAATTGGTTGTGATTGAAGATGGACTCGACATGCGCGGTTGGACTTTGGAGTGGTCGAAGCGCACGGGCGAAGCAGGTGCGCTTCAGCTTTCGGCGGACGCTGCGTGGGGCTCGTTGCCTGCGGGCACCATCATCACCTTCACGGAGCGCACGACGAAACAGGGCGGGTTGAATACCGACCTTTCGCTCGACATCGCGGGCGGAGACCGTTGGATCAACGTCAACTCTTTCGATACATCCCTCGTCGCGTCGACGACATCCAACATCGCCGGGCATGTCTCAGGTGAATTCTCAACCTCCAACAACCGTTGGGCGATGACATTCAAGAATGCGAGCAACGCGGCCGTCGCGGGGCCATTCGGTGAAGGCGCGGTTGGTTACTACCAAGGCGGCATCGCGGCGACCGATGTTTGCCGTCTGAAGGACAACCCCGGTCCGCGCATCGATTCAAACTCGGCGTACGACGATTCGAAGGATCTTTCGACGTTTGGTGCGCCGAATATTGCCACGCCGTGCGAACTCGGAGGCGCGCCGATCGAGCAGGATTTCTCCGGACTTCCAGTCAAGGGCTGCGGCGCGGTTGGCGTTCCTGGCGACATCGACGGGAACGGCACAGTCGACGCATCAGATTTGGCGGTCGTGCTTGCCAACTGGGGCTCGACCGACGCGGCGAGTGATCTCAACGATGACGGCACCGTCGATGCATCGGATCTGGCGCTCGTCTTGGCGAATTGGACTGCGTAAGCGATTCGAGAGGCCGACTTCGTGGAAGCAAGATCCCCGAGCCATCTCCGAGTTGGAGCGCGTCGCTTTGTAGGCGGACGCGCGCAACTTGTACGTCGAGTCTCGACTGAACGAGCATTTACGCTCGTCGAGTTGTTACTCGTCATCGCCGTCATCGCGATTGTCGTTTCGCTGGTGCTTTCGGGTCTCTCGCTCATTCAAACACGAGCGCGCGAAGCGAAGAGCATGTCGAATATGCGGCAGTGGGGCACGGGATTCATCTCCTACGCGCACGACCATGAAGGTCGGCTGCCATGGGAGGGCTTGAAAGAGCCGAATCAGATTCCAGTGAACCTTGCGCAGCGGTCATGGTGGGCGAACGCGGTGCCGCCCTATGTTGGCGAACTGTCGTACAGCGACTACGAGACGGATCTTGCATCTGGAAGCACCAACGCAATTCCGCTTCCCGCCAACGACTCTTCGATCTTCATCGATCCGGCTGCGGAGTCGCCTGATCCCCAATTGAGTGACGAGGAGTTTCGCGGCTGGGTTGGCGGTGGCAAGCGTTTCTACTTCAACTACGCGCCAAACGCGGAACTCAACAACAAGCTCGATGACCTCATCACATCGGAACTTGATCGTCGAACGAGGCTCTCTTCGCTCGGCCAGCCCGGCGTCACCGTCATCATGCTCGAGCTTCGTTCGGTACAGCGCGAACTCGAATCGGCGGGCTTCTCCGACCCAGCGATGCACCCATTCTGGAACGAACTTCTGAATCGCCATATGGGCGATTGGCAGCGTTTTGCCGCGCGCCATCGAGGCGGTGGTCACATGCTGTTCGGCGACGGTCACGTGGAATGGCGTGACAATCAGGCATCGTCGACAGCGGCAAACGGGCAGTTCGTGAACGACAATTCGCTCGACCACAACAAGCCGGATTTGATTTGGGATCCGCTTGGCCCAACGAACGAGTGAACGCTCGTGACCCAACGGCGGTGGTCCTCGCACCTTTCGCACGGAACCTTCGCGATCTCTATACCTCCGCTGAATCTGTGCGGACGATTCTTTGGGTGCATCCATGGAGGGACGCCCTGTGAAGTATCGCTATCGCACACTCTTCATCAGCGATTGCCACCTTGGCTCCAATGGAGCACAAGCGGAGCAGCTCGCACGCATCTTGAAGCATGTCGAGTGCGAGAACGTCTATCTCGTCGGCGACATCATTGACATGTGGCGCCTCCGCCAGCGTTGGTATTGGCCGGACTCGCACAACACCGTTTTGCGGCGACTCCTGAAGATGTCGCATCGCGGCACGACTATCACGTACGTTCCGGGGAATCACGACGAAGCCGCGCGACAATTCTGCGGGCTTGTGTTTGGTGGCATTCGCATCGCCATGGACGCGGTGCATGAAACCGCGGACGGGCGACGATTGCTCGTCACGCACGGCGACAAGTTCGATCTTGTCGTGCAGAATTCGCGACTGCTTTCCGTTGCTGGCGCGGTCGGGTACGAGGTTCTGCTCAAGATCAACCGTTGGTACAACGTCGCGCGCAAAGTCGTTGGACTTCCGTACTACTCGCTTTCGCAAGCGATCAAGGCGCGCGTGAAGAGCGCTTGCACGTTCATCTCGAACTTCGAACAGGCGCTCGTTGAAGAGGCGCGGCGCGGCGGATTTGATGGCGTCGTGTGTGGCCACATTCACAAGGCGGAGATGCGCTCGCTCGGCGGAGTTGAGTACCTCAACTGCGGCGACTGGGTTGAATCGTGCACGATGCTTGCAGAGCACGAAGATGGTCGCATTGAGTTGATCGACGGGCTTGCGCTCCTTGCGCGCCACGATGCCGCGAAGGCGATGCGCGAAGGGGGCGATGATGACTCGCGCGAATTTGCTCCGACCGCTGCGGGTGAAGGCGACGACGCAGAAGACGCCGATCCATGGCTCGAGACGGGTATCGCGTTCCGCGCGGTCGGCGTCTTTGCAGGAGCCGCGAAGTGAGAGTACTTCTCGCGACCGATGCGTGGTCGCCGCAAGTGAATGGTGTTGTGCGAACGTGGCAGCAGACGATTCGCGAACTCGAAGCGATGGGGCACTCGGTCGACGTGGTGCATCCCGCACTTGGGCGCACAGTGGCCGCGCCGCGGTACAACGAGATTCGGTTGGCACTCGCGCCGTGGCGCATCGTCGGAGCGGCCTTCGAGCGCGGCTTCGACGCGGTGCACATCGCCACGGAAGGGCCGATCGGCTTCGAAACGCGTCGTCGTTGTGAGCGCGTGGGCATTCCGTACACCACGAGCTACCACACGCAGTTTCCTGAATACATGAAGCGTTACTTCGCGCTTCCAATGGGTGTGACGTGGCGATTCATGCGTTGGTTTCACGGCGGTGCGCGCGCGACGCTCGCGCCAACCGAGCAAGTCACGCGACAGTTGCGCGATCACGGCATCGCGCGCGCGCAAACTTGGTGCCGCGGCGTCGATACAACGCTGTTTCGTCCGAGCGATGCAGCGCTCTTCGCGCACTTGCCGCGGCCAGTGCATCTCTACGCGGGTCGCGTGGCGCGCGAGAAGAACATTGATGCCTTCATGGACGCGCGGCTGCCAGGCTCGAAGGTGGTTGTTGGCGATGGCCCCGAGCGCGCACGGCTTGAACGCGCGCATCCCGATGTTTACTTCGCGGGATATCGATTCGGTGAGGAACTCGCGGCGCATTACGCGTCCGCGGATGTCTTTGTGTTCCCGAGTCGCACGGACACCTTTGGCGTCGTGATGCTCGAGGCGAATGCCTGCGGTCTGCCGATCGCGGCGTATCCCGTGACGGGGCCGATTGACGTGGTGCGCGAGGGAGTAAACGGCGCGCTCGATGAGAGCCTCGAGCGGGCATGTGCGCGGGCACTGCAAGTTCCGCGCGACGCGTGCCTTACGCATGCCCGATCGCAAAGTTGGCGACGAGTTGCCGAGGTGCTGCTCTCGCACATGGTTTCGAAGGCTCAGGACGCGCCGCGTTGCGTCCGCGTTGCCTGAGCCGCCGATGGGGGGGCGACGGGCCGAGATGTTGACACAACCCGAACATCGAACTTGCAGGCGCTTAGGAATATTGGGCCATTGTTCCCCTGCGCCCTAGAGATGGTCAGGCGTCCCGCGGTCCAACGGGTCTTGTCATTCCCTCCATCGGTCCCGGTTCCCCTCACATATTGGAGTATTTCATGTCGAAGCAATTCGTCGTTGTCGCCGCTCTCGCGGCTTCGTTCGCCTCTGTCGCGAGCGCCAACATCCGCATCACCGAAGTCATGAGCTCGTCGAACGGCGGCGGCTCGCCGACCCCAGACTGGATTGAAGTGACGAACTACGGTTCGACGGCTGTTGATCTCACGGGCTGGCGTATGGATGACGGTTCGTTCAACTTCGGCGCCTCGGCCGCTCTCAACGGCGTGAGCTCGATCGCTGCTGGCGAGAGCGTGATCTTCATTGAGTCGGCGGCAGGCGCCGCCATCGCGAGCTTCCAGTCATTCTGGGGCGGACTCGCGGGTCGCCAAGTTGGCTACTACTCGGGTTCGGGTCTCGGCTTCTCGTCGGGTGGCGACGGAGCATGCCTCTTCAACGGCAGCGGCAGCATCCTGAGCCAAGTTTCGTTCGGCGCAGCGACGAGTGGCTCGTCGTTCTTCTTCGGTTGGGACTCGGCTGGTGCACTCGATCCTGCGTACAACGCGGTCGTCAGCACGGTCGGCTCGATCGGTACGCAAGTGACCTTCACCTCATCGAGCGACACGGGCTCGCTCGGC
Source organism: Planctomycetota bacterium (assembly GCA_046047595.1). Taxonomy (GTDB): domain Bacteria; phylum Planctomycetota; class Phycisphaerae; order Phycisphaerales; family SM1A02; genus QWPT01. The sequence continues at coordinate 11,378 of JBJOHQ010000065.1, forward strand.
ACCGCGATCGGTGTGCCGGCTCCAGGCGCGCTCGCGCTGCTCGGCCTCGCGGGTCTCGCTGGTCGTCGTCGTCGCTGAGTTGCGACGTCGGGATTCCCTGAACAGGTTCGCATCGCTTCCGCCGCCCATGCGTTCGCGCATGGGCGGCGGTGTTTTTCACCCCACATTTCACCCCACAAACGAACGGTGCACGGCACGTGCCGCTCAGTGCCATGCAGTGCACGGCACGTGCCAGGCACCATGCGTTTTTCGCGCGAACTCGTTTGTTACTCAGGGCTTGTGCCTGCATATTTTGGTGCACGGCACGTGCCGCCCAGTGCCCTGAAGTGGACGGCACGTGCCGTGCACGCGTCGTCAGAGATGGCATGATGCCCACATGCGACGGCCGCTCGGCTCTCTCGCCCGCCTCATTCCCTACCTCTTGAGCGGCGTCGCGCTCACGCTCTTCATGGCTTGGGCCATGCCGCTTCTCCTTGCGATGCGCGGCCTCGGCCCCGCGTCGCGCTTCACGCAGGCGCAACAACTCGTCTCGTCGTCGCCACCTGCCGAAAGCGCCTTCGTGCCTTTGCTTCAGGTGTATCGAGGCATCTTCAGCGATTGGTGCATCGTCGAAGCGGGCTCTCTCCCGAGCGGGCAACGTGTGTGGCCGACGGAGGGACTGGAAGAACTCTCATCCAACCGTGCGGTCGCGTCGATCGCGCGCACCGCACCGATGGGCTGCGTCCTCGCGCCGATTGAACTCGAACGCGATCGTTACGAGCGCATCGACACCGGCCTCTCGGGCTGGCCGTTTCGCGCCTTCGCAAGCGAAGCATGGTTTGTCCGGCGTGCGAGCGGCGAGGGCTACGAGCCGATGCCCGAGCATCGTTGGAATGTCTATCTCGGCGACATCGACGGGCAGCAAGTCCTCGTAGCGCTGCGGCCGCTGTCGCTCGGATTGGCGGCAGACACGCTTTTCTGGAGCGGCCTTTCGTGGGTCGCCGTCGCGGTGCCGACCACACTTCGACGCCGTAAGCGCGAGAAGTACGGCAAGTGCATCGACTGCGGTCACACGCTCGATCCAACGGTCGCGCGTCGACCGACGAACTGCCCGGAGTGCGGCGTGGCGCTTCGTCGCGATCCACTCAGTTTCGCGCGCAGCCCAGAGATGCACTTTCAAAATGCATACGTCTGGCTCGTCTTCGTCTCGAGCCTCGACATCATGCTCACATGGAAAATTCTCGATCGCGGCGGACTCGAAGTGAACCCTGTCGCGAAACTCGTCATCGATACGTGGGGCATGCACGGCGCGATTGCGTTCAAGTTTGCGCTGATGCTCTGGGTCATCATCGCGTGCGAAATCCTCGGCCGACTCAAACCGCGCGCCGGTCGCTTTCTCGCCTACATCGCGGTCATCATCAGTGCGTCGCCGGTTGTGTGGTCGCTTTTCCTGTTGGCATGGCACGAGCTCGTGCCGCAGTGAGCCGCGGAAGATCTGCGTGTGCGGCCTCGACGTTTTCCGCAGCAACATCGCTCGCGGAATTCGGCGCCATCCGCACAATGCGTTCGACCAAACCGCGCACAATCGCATCAGCAGCAAACGGCTTCGCGCGCGCGCGGGCCGCATCACGCATCGCCGCGATGCGCGCATGATTCTGAAGAAGCGCCGTGACGCGCCAACCGAGTGATTCCGGCGAGTTCAAGCGAATCGCGCAACCCCACTCAAGCAAGTGATCGCTGTTCCGCTCCTCTTGCCCGGGAACTGGATGCACGATCGCCATCGGAAGTCCGCTCGCGAGCGCTTCACTGGTCGTCAGACCACCAGGCTTTCCAACCGAAAGCGACGCAATGCGCATCAATTCATGCATGCGATCGGTGAAACCGAAAACGCGACATTGCATGCGCGTTGAACCAGACGCGCGTGCGTGCGCGGCAATCTGTTCAGCGCGAACCCGGAGTGATTCGTTCTTGCCGCAGACAATCGCAACAGCGCCATCGATCGGCATTGCGAGAAGCGATGAAAGCGTGTGATCGAGCATGCTCACGCCAACACCACCGCCGGATACAAGAACGACGGGGCCTTCCGCTGGAAGTCCATGCACTTGTCGAAGTGCTGCGTCGCACGACATCGGCGCAGCGAATGCGCCCACGATCGGGATGCCCGTCACTTCGATGCGTTCGCGCGGCACGCCTTTTCCAGCCAAAATCTCGACGGTTTCGTCGAGTGCGACGAACCAACGATCGGCGGTTGTGCAAACGGCCCACATCGCGTGCGCGTCGAGATCGGTGACGACGACACCAAATCGCCCGCGCCATTCACCACGTTCAACCATGCCGTGCACGAGTTCCGCGGCAAGGAAGTGCGTGCACACAATCGTGTCGGGAGCATCGTCGAGGATGCGTCGTCGCATGCGCGCGAGTGCTTGCCGCTGTACCAATCGCCGCCACGCGCCGCCACGGGTGTTGTCACTCGAGCGATAAATCCAACCAACAACACCAGGCGCGCGCTCAATCAGCGAGACATACGCATCGCGGTAGGCGAATCGAAACGGCGCCGATGCGAATGCCAGCACGTCGAGCACTTCCACGGAGCCTGCATCGTGACAACGCAGCATCGCCTCGCGCACCGCGTGCGCTGCGCGTGTATGGCCCGAACCAACGGAGCCTGTGAGAATCATCGCCCGGCCAAGTGGGCCAGTCGGAAGCGGTCCATGCATGGTGGAACGATCGATCGCGGCAATGCACGCGATATGAAGGCTCCGTCAAGATCAGAAAAATCTCCTGTCGACCTCACCGCGCCATCGCGCGCTCGATCTCGGCAACGGTCTTTGGAATCGCCGCGGTGAGATTGACGCCGCCAGCCTTCTTCGTCACGAGGATGTCATCTTCGATGCGCACGCCGATCTTCTCGTCGGGGAGATAGATGCCAGGTTCGA
>JBJOHQ010000066.1:0-18129 GCA_046047595.1 Planctomycetota bacterium
GACTTCTCTGCCTTGGCGGATTTCTGCGCAGCCTTCTCAGCCTTCTCCGCAGCCTTGCGCTCTTTCTTGCTCAGTGTGGGCTCACTGGACTCGCTCGTCGAATCTGCGGTCTCGGCTGCGACCGTCGTTGTGATCTCAACGTCCGTTGGCGTGTTGGATGAGGGATCGTTCTTCCGCTTCTTCTTCGACATAGCAAGCTCCTTGGCGCGTGGAGCGCGATGCTACAGGTCGCCAAGATGAAAAAGACGGTTTCCCGCGAGGAAACCGCCCTTCTTTACAAGCGTTTCGGACGTCGAACGCGCGTCGCGCGCGTCAATCCTCCGAGAGTTCGACCGTCCAGTACGCCTCGTCGAGGAATGCCTTCCAAGATTCATACTTCGGGCTTCCGAGTCGAATCGATATCGCGGGATTGCGCTTCGGCTTGATCGGCGTGCGAATAAGCCGCATGCCCGCTTGTTCGGGCGTCCGGCCGCCTTTACGCGCGTTGCATTTCACACAGGCGCAGACAAGATTCGTCCACGCATTGCCGCCGCCTTGGACGCGCGGCTTCACGTGATCGAGCGTGAGTTCCTTCGTTGCGAACGTCTTGCCGCAGTATTGGCAGAGGTTTCCGTCGCGCGCGTAGATGTTGCGGCGGTTGAGTTTGACTTGCTCGCGCGGCAATCGGTCGTAGCCAAGGACGCGCACGATCTTTGGAACTGCAATCGAAAGGCGCGACGTACGCACCCAATCGTGTTGGTTCAATTCGAACTCGCGACGAAACTCGGAGAGTTCGGTCCATGTCGAAAATGGATAGGAAACGTACGAGCCATCTTCGACCGCGATGACTTCGGCGATCTCTTTCGCGAGCAACACAAACGCGCGGCGAGCGTCAATGACGCGAATCGCGCTGTAAAAGCGATTGAGAACAAGAACCTTCGCGTCGAGACCGACGCTTGGATTTCCGAGGACTCCGTTCGCAACTCCACTCGTGAGCGCTGACATGAGGACTCCTGTCGGGGAGATCGTGCGCAGGCCCCGTCGGGGCAGACGCATGATCGGGATCGCGGCATCCGTTCCGCTTGAGAGGGGAGTCTACCCCCGCCGAGAACCTCGGCAAATCACATGTGAAGTTTCTGTGCGTACGCGGCGAGGTCGCGATTGCACGCCATTGCTGGCCACACAACCGTCACAGACCGAGCAATGTGCGCTGCGCGGCGAGGTCGCCCGGCAAGAGTACGAGGGGCGTGGTTGGTGGGACATACTCTGCGATGAGGCGCGCGATCAGCGGGGCGGGCAATCGGCCTTGGCCAAACGGAACCACGTCGAAAAGGCCCGATTCTGCGGTGTTTGCGTTCTCACGGACATCCGCGAGCAAGACACCTGCCGCGACGGGTCCGAGATGGGCGAACATACGGACGAGGTGGTCTTCCGCGTCGCGGAGCATGCTCGGTGCGACAAGATCGGCGGGCGAAAGCAGCACTTCAAACGGGCCACCTGCCCGATCGCGAAGCATTTTGACCGACGAATGCACGTCGCTCAGGACATGGCGATGGTGTGGTCGGAAGCAAAGAGTGCGGCGATGGTGGTGGAGTGCGGGCGCGATTTCATCGAGAAACGCGGTGAACCGCTCTTGGCCAGCGCGCATCCAAGTCCGCGGTTCGTCGCCGAACGCGTGATCTTCGGCAAGCGTGCCGCTCCACGAGACGATGCGCGAGCCGGGCGATTCAGTATCGACCGCCCAACCGCCCGAGAGCGGATTGCCATCGACGAACGAGGCGAATGTCGTCGCTTCGCCCGAGGTCGACATCGCGACGTGCGCGCAGCAGGGGGCTTCCACGCCGATCATGCGCGCGAGGACCGCGGCGTCGTGCAAAAGGTAGATGGGGCGTGTAGCCAACTCGCTCACTTCATCGCCCCTCATAGACGCAGCGGCTCGTGCAGGTTTCGCACACGATCACTTGCGCGAGCAAGGGCAGCGTCGGCTTCAAGCGATCCCAAATCCACTTCGCGAGCATCTCGGCGGTGGGGTTCTCGAGGCCGGTGATTTCATTGAGGCAGCGGTGATCGAGCGCGTCATGGACTGGCGAGATCGCCTTCTTGATGTCGCCGTAGTCGACGAGATAGCCCTTCGCTGGGTCCATTTCGCCTTCGACCACGACTTCCACTCGGAACGAGTGTCCGTGCATGCGACGGCACTTGTGGCCATCGGGGAAGCACGGGAGAAAGTGGGCGGCTTCGAAGGTGAAACTCTTGGCGAGGGTGACGCGCATCGGGCGGGGAGTGTAGGGGGAAAGGTCGGAGGAAAAACACAACCGACCGCCGAAGCGGTCGGTTGGGTGTGATTGGTGTCTCGAAGTCCGCAGCGGTGAGGCACGCGGAGACTTCGCGCTCAGAACTTTCGTGCGCGGAGTCACCGTGGAGCGAACCCTCGCGAACTCAGTCCTCGCGAACTTAGTCCTCGCGAACTCAGTCCTCGCGAACTCAGCCTGCGACGTGCTTCAGGCCGCGGCGCTGATCGCGCAGACGACGGCTCTTGCCGAAGCGGTCGCGGAGGTAGAAGAGCTTCGCGCGACGAGCATCGCCACGGCGGAGAACTTCGACCTTCGCCAAACGTGGCGAGTTGACTGGGAACGAACGCTCGACGCCTTCGTTGGCGACGATGCGGCGCACGGTGATCATTTCGTGCACGCCGCGTCCGGTGCGCGCCAAAAGCACGCCTTGGAAGACTTGGATGCGCTCCTTGTCACCTTCGATGATCTTGTAGTGAACGTCGATCGTGTCGCCGACGGAGAACTTCGGCAGATCAGCCTTGTTCTTGAGTTGGCTAGCAACGATGCCTTCGAGCACTGCGGTACGGTTGAGCTTTGCCATAAGTGAATCCTCATGCGCCTTCTGGCGCGGTTTGGCCGTGCAGTTCGTCGCCGGTTTTCGGCGCGTTTGACCGCGTGGCTCGTGCAACATGCGTGGCGGGCTTGTGTGTGTTGGCCGCCGACAGGGGTTGCGGGTTCGCGAGTGGATCATGCTGCAGAAGATCGGGGCGACGCATGCGCGTGCGCTCGATCCGCTGCTCGTCTCGCCATCGATCGACCGCTGCGTGGTCGCCCGACAGGAGGACGTCCGGCACGACGCGCCCGTTCCACTCGCGGGGACGGGTGTAGTGCGGACAATCGAGAAGATGTGCGCCCTCCGGCGTGCGCACGCTGAACGAATCCTCCGCCGCACTTTCCTCGTGACCGAGGACGCCTGGCTGCAGACGAGCCACGGCATCGATGAGCACCATCGCGCCGAGTTCGCCTCCGGAGAGGACGTAATCGCCGATCGAGATTTCGAGGGGATTGAGTTCCTCGATCACGCGTTCGTCGATGCCTTCGTAGTGACCACAGAGAAGAAGCAGGCGTGGCTGTTGCGCCAACCATTCGACGCGCGGTTGCGTGAGTCGCTCACCTTGCGGGGTGAGCAGCACACGCACGGCGCGAACGTCCGGCGACGAGTCTTGCGACTCGGCGGCCGTGACGGCGTCGAAAATGGGCTGGCACATCATCACCATGCCTGGACCTCCGCCGAACGGGCGGTCGTCGACCTTGTGGTGCTTGTTCGCCGCATGCGCCCGAATGTCGTGCACGTGGCACGAGAGGGCGCCCTCCGCGATCGCATTCGCTGGGATACTCGTTGCGAGAAATCCCGTGAAGAGATCAGGGAAGATGGTGAGCACGTCGATGCGCATGACGGGCACGCGATTGGTGTGTCACCGATTGCGGCGCTGCGTGGTCGCGACAGCGCGAGCGTTCGTCGAATGACGACTTCTTCTCTTAGGACTTCTTGCCTGGAGTTGGATCCACGCCGACCTTCTTGAGAAGGTTCGCCGCGGTCTCAGATGGCTGTGCGCCGACGGAGAGCCAGTACTTCACGCGATCGGTGTTGAACTGGTACTGCGCGCCCGGCTTCGCACCTGGGTTGTACCAACCGAGGTTTTCGATCACCGCGCCGTCGCGGGGGTTGCGCTTGTCCATGGCGGACAGACGGTAGAACGGAGCATGAGCACGGCCCATGCGCTTCATACGGAGGACGACCATGTCGTCACCCTTTCATCAAAGGCGAGCCTCGGTCCCGTTCGTCTCATGACGAACTCAAGAAGACTCTGACGCCGTGTGGGACGGGAGTGACCGTCGTGCGCGGCGTCTTCGGCTCGCGGTTGCGAGTCGGGAAAGGTAGAGGAAACGGCGGGGCGATGCAATCGCTCAGGTGAACTCGGGCGGTGTCGAGCGGCGATCGAGTCCGATACCTCTCAGTCGTTAACCGCCGCAACCGGTTTCGGTTCCCGCAGAGTTCAGTTCATGCGCCGGTGGCCGATGCCCGAACGAGGCCCGCGAAAAACGACGCCCAGTAGAGGCCAGCGGTAGTTGTGACCTGTACACAGAGACCGGCGATCCCTGAGAACATCGCGATGAGCACGATGAAGAAGCCCCACTGTTGCACGCGCGGATTGTGCATCCACGTGTAGTAGGTGCGCGAGAAACCCGCCAGCACGCTGGCGCCGTCGAAGGGCGGCACGGGCAGCATGTTGAAGAGTGCCATCAGGCCATTGAGCGAGCCACCGATGAACGCGAACTGCACGAGTCGGTCGACGAAATAGGTGTTTTCGCCGTTCATCTTGCCGCCGAGGCCGAAGGCGATACCAAACGCGGTCCAGCAGAGGAGTGCGAGGAGAACGTTCATCGCAGGCCCCGCGCCTGAAACCACGATGCGTCCTCGTCGACCCCAGCGATACTTGCTTGGATCGGTGGGCATCATGCCCCAGAAGATTCCGACAAGGAGCAGCATGAAGATCGACATCAAGCCCATGTGCACGAGCGGATTCCACGTCATGCGTTGATAGACGCGTGGCGTGTCATCGCCTTGCCAGATCGCAGCCCAACCGTGCGCGAGTTCGTGCAGCGTGACCGACGCGATGCCCCAGAAGACAAACGCAGCAGCGCCAGCGATGCCGAGCTCTTTGTAAAAACCGTAGACGCCGATGTCCATCGAGTGCGTTCCTTCTGTGCCTCGGTCTGTTTCTCGTCGCGCTATGCGTTATGCGAAGCGGGGGCGAGGATAGCGTGCTCAACGAACATCGCGCGGCCATCGACGAATGTCGCGCGCACCTTGGGTAACTCGCGCGTCCAGTCGATTTCGAAGGGCGATTGATCGAGTACGACGAAATCGGCCGCGCGGCCTGCGCGCAACATGCCGCTAGGGAAACCCAACATTTCGGCGGGAACGCGCGTGTATGCCGCAAGCGCTGCTTCGACGGAAATCGAGTGTTCGGTTGCGAACGGTCGACCGTCGAGATCAAGTCCAGTGACCGCCGCTTTGATTCCAAGGAGAGGATCGGGCGAGACAATCGGCCAATCGCTTCCGAAGGCAAGTCGTGCGCCGTGCGCGAGCAGTGCGCGGAACGGGAAGAAGCGCTCGATCCGCGCAGCACCGAGTCGCGCAAGTGCTTGTCGCGCGTCATCGGCTTTGTGCAATGGCTGCATGCTTGCGAATCGGCCTGCGAGTCGCGGGACGTCTTCACGCGCGAGCGTTTGCATGTGTTCGAGTCGCGGTGCTGGATGATCGGCGCACGCGTCGCACGCATCGAGAAGTTCGCGCGCAGCGCGATCGCCAATCGCGTGAATACTGGGCGAAAGCCCGAGTTTTTGTGCTGTACGCATCCATGCTGCAAGTTCGCCACGCAACGTGTGCTCCATCGCGAGGCCGTTTGTTTGCGGAGCGTCTGCGTAGGGTTCAAGCATCCACGCCGTACGTGAGCCGAGTGTGCCGTCGGCGAAAGTCTTGAGGCCGACGATGTGAAAGTAAGGATGCCCCGCGCGTGCCGCGGCAGGAAGCGTTGGCGGCGCGTCGAGCGGCCAATCGCGATCAAGCACCGTCGCTCGAATCCGGAAGGTCAGCGCATCGAGCGTCGGGAGATAGACGTCGTGGATATCGCAGAGATATTCCATCGATCCGCCGCCTGCGAGGCCGAGCGAGTGGAGATACGCGCATGCTTTCGCGAGATTCGCGCGCTTCGCCGAGATCGATGGTGCGGGAATCGCTGGAATCACGCGTTTCCACGCGGCTTGCTCGCGGAAAATCCCGCGCTCGGGCTCGATTTCACCGCCAGCGATCGGTGTCGTATCGAGGAGCGCGAGCGCGGCGCTATTCACGACGCACGCATGTTGATCCATGCGCCACGCGACAGCGGGGCGGTTACCCGCGGCCGCGAGCCATGTGAGATCGGGCGCGTCGCCACGCCAATCCGATTCGTTCCAACCGAAACCAACAAGCCACGCGCTGTTGTCGGGTGTTGCGCCTCGATGCGCGTTTTGACCTGTGTTTTCCTGGTCCGCGTGTTTTTGATCAACGTGTTCCTGTGCCTTCAGCCCCGCGGCGTGTCGCGCGATGCGCGCTTCGAATTCTGCGCGCGTGCTGCAACCGGAGAGATCACATTGCGCGAGCGTTGCGGCCCCGAGCGTGACGTGGAGATGCGCGTCGAGAAACGCGGGGCACAAGAACTGCGTGCCGAGTTCGACGATCTTGCCAGTTGGCGGCGCATCGACGGCAACGATGATGCCGCCGCGCATCGTGATCGATTGCGCCCGCGGATGCGTCGGATCGGCCGTCCAAATGCGAGTCCCAACGAACGTGATGTCCTCTTCGATAGACGCGCAGGATGCGGATCGGGCGAAGCGTGCGTCGCTTGGCGGAACGCGACGCGCGAGGTCTGCTGCGGACTGCTGTGCGAACGCATCGAAAGGTTGCGGCGAATTTGACATAAGGTCGTGTTTGCGGCTCGTTCGTGGGAAGGGCGTATGCTACGAACCCGCTCTGCGCGTCGCACAGATTGTTCTTGCAGCCTTTGAGCAGGCGTGACACGACACACGAAACGACACACGAAACGACACACGAAACGAAACCCGAAACGAAATTCTCACTTCTTTGAACGCCATGGAATCGACTCTCTCGAACTCGCGCTCTTTGCGCATGCTTTCGTCGCTCATCGCACCTGTCGCATGGATCGCGCTCGCAGGATGTGGCGAATCGCCCAAGCCGCGTCCGCCAGCCCCTGTCGAATCAACCGCCGCGTCAACCGCCGCGACGTCGGCACCAAGTGCGCCTACGACGACCGACGCTTCCACGGCGACCGCTGCATCTTCGGATCCAAGAACGGGCCCGACTTCGTCGCAAGCCTTCGCGTCGCGTCCGAAGACGGACGGCCCGAAAGTCGATCAATCGAAGTGGCGCACTTCAACAAGCTCAGACGATCCGACTGCGCTCGAAGTTGCGGGTTTGCGCGCGCCGAAGCCCTCGACGTGGGTCTGGACGAAGCCGTCGATGCAGTTCCGAACGCTGCAGTACTCGGTGCCGGGCGCGGGCGATTCGACGAAGCAAGCGGAGTTGATCGTGAGCGTCTTTGTTGATGGCGACGGCGGTCCGCTCGACGCAAACATCGAACGGTGGCGCAATCAATTCCGCGCGGGCGACCGTCCGCCAGAGGCGAAGCGCTCTGCGAAAACCGTCGGGCCTCTCAAGGTTGAACTGATCGAACTCGCGGGTGACTATCTCGCGATGGGTGCGCCCGCTCCGAAGCGCGACTTCTTGCAACTCGCGGCGATCGTGCAAGCGGACGGCCGCAACGTCTTCTTCCGACTCGTGGGCCCAACCGAAACCGTCGAGGCAAACCGCGCCGATTTCGAGAAGCTTGTCGACGGCATCATGCCGGCCGACTGAGCGCGGTTCGAACGAACTGCGTGAAGTCCGTTCACGCAGTTGGCACTGCGGGAAAGTCGACTTCGGTTTGATGAATGTGGTTGTAGAGCGCGGTGAATGTCATCACCGTGATCGCGGCGACGACCTCAATCGCGGCGCGGTCGTCGAAGCCAGCCGCGCGAAACGCCGCAAGTTCGTCGTCCGTCACGTTGCCGTTCTTCTCGATCACCGCGTTGGTGAAATCGAGCAGTGCTTGAGCGCGCACGGTTGATGCAACTCCGCGGCGGGCAGCCAGCGCGTCGTCTGCTCCGACGCCAACTCCCGCTGCAACGCGCGTGTGCGCTGCGACGCAGTAGCCGCAGTGGCGCGATTCAGCCGCGCGCAGCATCACCAGTTCTTTCTCCGCTTTCGTGATCGCGCCGCTTGTGCCGATCGAGCGCATCAGCGCGATGAAAGGTGCGAAAATCTCGGGGTTCGCGGCGAGTCCTTTGTAGATGTTGATCGGGGCGCTCGCGAGGACGCGCGCGACATCTCCGGTGGCGTCTTTGGGTTCAACGATTGAGAGTCGGGGCATGATGCGATCTCCGGAATGAGGCTTGCGAGAATGAGGCCCTCGAGAATGAGGCCCTCGAGAATGAGGATCTCGGGCAAACTTGCCGCGGCGAACGTCAGTTTCGCTCGCGGGGCGCGTCGGAGTACGCGTCAAGTTGCTTTGGTTCATCGTTTGATGATGGTTTCATCATGGTTTCATCATGGTTTGAGCATGGTTTGAGCATGGTTTGAGCATGCGAACGAAAAACACACCCACCCCGCGGGTGGCGGGGCGGGTGCGTGCAGTCAAGACGGGACGGGGTGCTCCTCAGTCACCCCGCCCCGAAAGGAGTCGTTGGGAGCCCCGATCGGGGAGGCGATCCGATGCGGGGCCGATCCAAGGTCGATTCCGAAGGGCGATTGCCCTGTGGAGCCGAAGCCGTCGGCGCCGCGGAGTCCCTTACGCGGCGGTCGACATGTGAAAGGTCGAATACAGCGCGGCAGAAGCAAGTGCGTTGCGCAGTTCCTGCGTGGAGGGTGTTCGCTTTGTGCGCTCTGCGACGGTCGCGCGGGAGATCGTGCGCCCCGCGCGGTGGGTTGTGACAACGTTGCGGGCGTCGCGATCGGTCCATGCGCCCGAGATGCACCGCGACACGCGCCGCGAATCACGCGCAAAGAGCATGGGTTCGGTCGATAGGATGCGCGCGTGGCCCGACATCTCGCCATCTACACCGGAAGTTTCGACCCGATCTCCTACGGGCACCTCGACATTTTGCGTCGTAGCCGCGGGATGTTCGACGAAGTCGTGCTCGCGATCGGACGCAATCCGAACAAGGAAGCGTTGTTCACCTTCGAAGAGCGTTTGTCTCTTGCGCGAACGCTTGTTGCGGAGATGACCGCGAAGGAGTCGGCGGGTGCGCTCGTACGCGTCGATCACTACACGGGCCTCACCGTCGATTACGCGAAGTCGGTCAATGCATGCGCGATCGTGCGGGGTATTCGCAACATCACGGATCTCGCGAGCGAGTGCCAACTCGCGATCACAAATCGCCAAGTCGCGGGCATCGAGACGGTTTTCATCGTGACCGGCGAGAACTTCGCCTACACGAGTTCGAGTTTGATCAAGCAGATTGCCGCACTTGGCGGTTCGCTCGATGCGCTCTCGTCGCTTGTGCCGCCCGTCGTAGTTGAAGCGTTGCGCGCGAAGCGTGGCGATCCTTCGAACCCGATCGGACGACTCGCCCGCGATGGCCTTGTCGAGTAGTTGAAGCGGAGCAACGCCGCAGCCATCACGCGGCGCGGCATCAATCGACGGCCTTGTTAACCTTCCACGCCCATGACCGCTTCGTCGTCTGCCACTTTCCGCGTGATCTCGATTGGAACGCTTGCCGCAAACCCGCACTGGGGCGAGCGCGGCGCCGTGCGTCCACCGCACGCGACGACGACACTGATCGTGTCGGGGAAGTCAAAAATCCTCGTCGATCCGTCGCTCCCCGCGCAGGCGTTGGTGCCGCGGTTGGTTGAACGCGCTGGTATCGGTCCCGACGACATCACCCACGTCTTCCTGACCTCGCTGAGCCCGGTCCATCGCCGAGGCATCCTCGCGTTTGATCGCGCGGAGTGGCTCGTTGCGGAACGCGAGCGTGAGGCGATTGGTGTTCAACTCATCGAGAAGATTCGCGAGGCGCACGAGGCGCGCGACGAGGACCTCGTGAAGACGCTCGCGCAAGAGGTCGCAATCGTCGAGCGCTGCCGCGCGGCGCCAGACAAACTCGCCCCGGGGGTTGATCTCTTCCCGATGTACGGCGTGACGCCCGGGCTGACGGGGCTTCTACTGCCGGGGCGCGGCATGACCACGCTCGTCGCAGGCGATGCGGTTGCCACGATCGAACACCTCGGCGCTGGGCAGGTTCTCACGCCCTGTTTCGACCTCGAGGCGGCGCGCGAGAGTTTCGCAGAGGCGATCGAGATCGCAGATTGGATCGTCTGCGGCCGCGATAATCTCGTTCCAGCCCGCGGGTGACCGAGGAACTCAACTCTCTTCAGAACGTGGCTCTGCGGACGGCGAAATGCGCGCGGCGTGGCCCTATGATCGCGGCCCATGCAGCCTGTTTCTCGGCCGACTGTGAAGACTGAAACGAAACCATCCGGTGACGTGCCCGCAGCGACGTGGGTTGGCCCCGATCCGACGGTGGCACCCGTCACTGTGCGCTCGCTTCAACGCGCGATGCGCGAGGGGAAGAAGTTCGCCTCGCTGACCTGTTACGACGCGACGACGGCGCGCTGGCTCGAACGCGCGGGCGTTCCTGTGCTCCTCGTTGGCGACACCGCGGCAGAGATGGTGCTTGGTCACCCGAACACGCTCCATGCGCCACTCGACTTTCTCATCATGCTCACGGCTGCCGTGAAGCGTGGCGCGCCGCGCACGCTGGTCATGGCCGACATGCCGTTCATGAGTTACCACGCCGATGACGCCGAGGCGGTGCGCAACGCCGGTCGATTCATGACTGAGGGCACTGCCGACGTCGTCAAACTGGAAGTGGACGCGTCATTCGCGCCTGTTGTGGCCAAGATGAGCCGCGCGGGGATTCCCGTCGTCGCGCACATCGGTTCGCGACCGCAGCATGCGAAGCAAGTTGGCGGCTACGTCGCCGCAGGAAAGACCGCTGACGACGCGGTAAAGATCTTGGCCGACGCGGACGCGATGATCGCCGCAGGCGCCACGATGCTCCTCATCGAAGCGACACCCGTCGAAGTGACTGAAGAAGTCGTTCGCCGCTCGCCAGTGCCTGTCATTGGTTGTGGCGCGGGCCCTGCGTGCCATGGGCAGGTCGTCGTTTTGCACGATTTGCTCGGGCTCACCGATCGACAGCCACCGTTTGCACTTCCGATCGTGCCGCTCGCGCGCGGCCTGACCGAAATGGCGAGCTCGTGGAAAGATCGCGTCAAGACAGGTGCCCTCGGCGAACACCCATACGCGCTCTCCGACGCGGAGAAGGACGAATTCTTCCGACGGATCGGACGAGTTTGAGCATCCAAGCGAGCCCTTTCACGGAATCCCAAAGCCATGCGCCAATTCCCCTACGTCGGACCTGGATTTGTCGTCGTCGCCGCCGCTGGGATCGCGATTCTCGCGGCACCGCTCGCGATCCGTCGCGCGAATGATGCAGCCGCAGATGCGAGCATCCAACGCGCCGCGCGCGTTCTTGAAGCGCCCGCACTTCCATTGCCTGGAGTGGTGACGACGTCGCTCTCCGCGCCGAACCCGCTCACGGCGACGCTCGCCGATGCGGGCGCGAGCAACGACGATGCTGTGCGCGAAGTCGAGAGGGCTCTGCCGTTACTCGAACAGATCAATCGCGCCAATCGTGCGATCGCTCGGCTCGTCGAGCCAAGCGTGGTGCACGTGAGCACCATGATGGCGATGCAGCGACGCGCGTTCACCGCACCGTATGCATCGAGTGGATCTGGTTGGATTTGGGATGAAGAAGGTCACATCGTGACCAACGCGCACGTCGTCGAAGGAAGCGATCGCCTGCAGGTCCAGCTCTTTGATGGCGAACTCCGCGAGGCGGAACTCATCGGGCTCGATCTCCGTTCGGATATCGCGGTCATCAAGATCGCGCCCGGCGGCTTGCATCCATCGTTGCGCGGCGACTCATCGCAACTTGAACAAGGCGACATGGTGTACGCGTTCGGCTCGCCGTTTGATTTCCGCTTCTCGATGTCGTCGGGCATCGTGTCGGGGCTCGGACGCACCGCAGGCCTCGCGGATATCGATTACGAGAACTTCATCCAAACCGATGCCGCGATCAATCCGGGGAACTCCGGCGGTCCGCTGACCGATGTGCGCGGCCGCGTGATCGGCATGAACACCGCGATTGCGACCGGTCGTGGAAACGGCACGGGACAAGGGCAATTCGCGGGGATTGGCTTGGCGATCCCGATGTCGATGATTGAGTCGACGGTGACGCAGATCATCGAAACTGGCGAAGTGCGCAAGGGTTACCTCGGCGTTCGCATGGTGGCGCTCGACGAACTTCGTGTGCGCGGCGGAGACGGTGTGTTCGGTCAGGTGGCCGACACATTCAAAGGTGACGGAGTGGTGATTTCGGATGTCACGCCGAGTTCGCCCGCCGAGCGCGCGGGCTTCCGTGCAGGCGACGTGATCGTTGCGGCCGATGGGCAGAAAGTCGCGACCAACGAAGGGGTTTCCGCGATCATCTCATCGCGTAAGCCCGGAAGCGATGTGAAGTTTGAAGTGTGGCGCGCCGCGGAATCGGGCGATGGCGGCGAGCGCATTCAAGTGGTTGCAACGCTCGCAGAACTCGATTCGAGCGTGAATCTCGCGCCGTATTTGCCAGCCGCGCTTGAGCGTGCGGGAATTGCGAAGTTCGCGACAGCGACATCCGATCGCGCGAAGAAACTCGGCGTGCCGTTCCGACGTGGCGTCTTGATCGAAGATGCTGCGGACGGCTCAGAGATCGCGGAACTCGTACCCGATGGCAGCACAATCACGGCCGTCTTCGAGCAGCCCGTTGGTTCGCTTGATGAGTTCTACACCCGCGTCGCACGCGCGGTGTCTTCGATGGCTGGGCAGCGACGCGGCATGATTCGGCGCGTCGAAGTGCCGCTCTCGATCACGTGCCCTGACGGGCGTGTGGTGAATATCGCGATTTCCGCGCCGTAAAGTGCACGAGTTTCGTCGGTCGACTTGGTCGCATCACTCGGACTGTGTACGATCTTGGCCCCGCGTGTATCAAACGACGCGTGTTCTCCCGCGCGCCGATTGGCGCAATCTCAACGCCCGCTGGCTACATGCATGAGCAATAAGGACGCACAACCGATCCTTCTCGAGGTCAAAGGCCTCAAGACTTGGTTCCCGATTCGGCGCGGCATTTTGCAACGCACCGTTGGGCATGTGAAAGCCGTCGATGACGTGAGTTTCTTCGTCCGCCGCGGCGAGACGCTCGGTCTCGTGGGCGAATCTGGCTGCGGCAAGACAACCGTGGGTCGCACGCTCCTTCGATTGATTCCGAATTCGGGCGGCGAAGTGCGCTTCGACGGCAAGGATGTGTTCGGTGCGAATGCGGTCGACATGCGTCGGCTGCGTCGCGAGATGCAGATCATCTTCCAAGATCCGGGCGGCAGCCTCAATCCGCGCATGCGCGTCGGCAGCATCATCGGCGAGCCGCTCGAAGTGCACGGGCTCACGCAGTCCGCGGACGAAACGCGGACGCGCGTCGAAGAACTGCTCGTGAAGTGCGGTCTCTGGAAGCAAGCGGCGGATCGTTACCCGCACGAATTCAGCGGTGGGCAGCGGCAGCGCATCGGTATCGCGCGCGCACTGAGCCTCAACCCGCGGCTCATTGTGTGCGACGAACCCACGAGCGCGCTCGATGTCTCGATTCAATCGCAGATTCTCAATCTCCTCGGCGATTTGCAGGACGAGATGGGGCTCTCGTATCTCTTCATTTCCCACGATATGGCCGTGATTCACCACATTTGCGATCGCATCGCGGTGATGTTCAACGGCAAGATCGTCGAAGAGGGCTCGCGCGATGAGATCATCAATCGCCCGAAGCACGAGTACACGCAGGCGCTGTTGTCGGCGGTGCCTGAAGCTGATCCGCGTCGCAAACGCACACGCATCAAGCTGGCGAATGCGCGTATGTGACCGCACGCGAGAGCATGCTTGAGCATGCGAGAGCACGCGAGAGCATGCGCGGTCACGCGAGCGCATCGATTGAATTTGAGGTTTGTCTGATCGCGTCGTGATGCGCGGACGCGCGGTGAGCGGCTACGCTTCTGAAATGCGCGGCAAGCCTGTGTTTTGGACCATCGTTGCGGTCTTCGTCTTCTTTGCGGTGACGATGAGCGTGATCTCGTGGAATGTCTTTGCGAACGTGCGAGCGTCGGCGCGGACGACCGACGCTCGTCTTCGTGAACTTGCGTGGTGCGTGCTCGCCTATGCAGATCAGAACGACGCGTTTCCGACGAGTGAAACGGACCTCCGTGCGTTTGTGGTCGCTCCCGAAGGCGTACCCGCCGCGCTGAAGACTTCCGCGCCCGCGGGTGCTGAGCGCACCTACCCAACGACACGCGAAGCGATCGGCGCGCCCTTGCCAGCGCCGACGCTCGATGAATGCTTCGATAGCCTCGAAGTCGAGTGGGGCCTCGCGGGCGACGTGCAGCCGATCCTTCGCTCGAAGGGAAAGCCGACGCTGCAGGGCACGACGACCTCTGTCGGCCAATGGCTCTTTGCGATGAGCGAGCGAATCCGCGGGGGGTGAGCGGAACGCGCCCTGCCTCCATGGTGCCTCCACGGTACCTCCACAGTGCCGCCGCGGCGCCCCCGCGGGCCGTGCTACATTCCGACCCCATGTCGTTCCCGCCTGACGCCGCCGCGACCCCAAACGCAGTCGAATCCGCCGCACCCGCTCCGATTGAGCGCGTGATGCCCGAGACGCCGCTTCACGATGTCATGGGCGGATCGAGTCGCTGGTCGATTCCGATTCACCAGCACGGCTTCATCGCGCTGGTCGATGCGATGCCGCGACTCGTGCCTGAAGGGCAAACGGCCGACAGCGCGATCGTGCAGTCGGCGCGCGTGTCGTACGGGCAGGGGACGAAGATGGTGAGCGAGGACCGCGGACTCGTTCGCTACCTCATGCGGCACCGTCACTCGACGCCGTTCGAGATGGTCGAGTTCAAGTTCCACATCGCGATGCCGATTTTCATCGCGCGCCAGTGGATCCGCCATCGCACGGCGAATGTGAACGAGTACAGCGCGCGCTACTCGATCATGCCCGATCGGTTCTATCGCCCCGACATTGACAACGTGCGAAAGCAGTCGAAGTCGAATCGTCAGGGCGGCGAAGGTCCGATCGACGCAGGCACGGCGGAAGAGTTTTTGCAACTTCTTGAGAGCGCCGAAGCGAACTACGCGAAGTACCTCGAATTGACGGAGAAGGGCGTTGCGCGCGAACTCGCGCGGGCCGTGCTGCCTGTTTCCGTCTACACCGAGTGGTATTGGAAGTGCGATTTGCACAACATCTTCCACTTCCTCTCGCTGCGCATGGATCCACACGCGCAGATCGAGATCCAAGACTACGCGAAAGCGATGTACGCGCTCATCAAGCCGATCGTGCCTGTTGCGTGCGAGGCGTTTGAAGATTACCGCCTCAACGCGATGCACTTGACTGGGCTCGAAATCGACGCGATCCGCACGGGGAAGCCGCTTGCAACGGAGAACAAGCGCGAAACTGCCGAGTGGGAAGCGAAGAAGGCGCGGCTTGGTTTGAGCGCTCGCGACGTGGTTTGAGCGCTCGCAACCTGCTTCGCAACTTGCTCGCTTTGGCGTGAATGGCATATGCCCGCTTTCGCTCGCTTTCGTCAGCCTCGCCGCGAATGAATCGCGTCGGGCTGAGATATGTGGTTTGAGCGCTCGCGACTTGCTCGCTTTCGCGTTGGCTACGCCGGAGGTCAATTCAACAGCGGCGACCGCGAGAGACACGGGTGCCCGATGTCTGTTGATCGAACGGAGTGAGATCAGCAGCCATCGGAACGGATGACGTTGGGCTTTCTGCCGCATGATCGAACGAACATGACCGGAGACTCGGGCGTCCGTGGTTCCGATGGCTCTCGATGTTCACTTCGTTCCCATCTCGAGACATCGGGCACCCGTACCTTCGGCGCTCGCAACTTGCTTGCCTTCGCGTGGACCGCAGATCAACTTCGCTTGCGCTTGCGGCTTCCGTGCTTCTGAAACACAGCGCGTGCTTCATCGCGCGCGGCAGGCGTTGCGCGCAGTCCATGGAGAGCGTCCTGCGCGTGTCGATACGCCGCGCGATGTTCGACGACGGGTTCTGGGTAATCGACGCCAATCCTGCAGCCGATCATGGTCTGCAGGAGCCCTGGCATCGTCTCGGGCTCCGCAAGAAACTCATCGGGCACCGCAGCAAGTTCCGGAATCCACTGCCGAATGAACCGACCGTGCGGATCATGATCCTCGACTTGTTTGCGCGGCGAGTAGATCCGCAGGGTGTTGATTCCTGTCGTTCCCGACTGCATTTGGACTTGGGGATAGTGAATGCCCGGCTCGTAATCGAGAAACTGTCGACCAAGCCACGGCGCGAAACATCGCCAGTCAAGCCACAGGTGATTGCTCGCGAAACTCACGAGCATCGCACGCATGCGAAAGTTGATCCAGCCTGTCGCGACAAGTGCACGCATGCAGGCGTCGACCATCGGATAGCCGGTCTGCCCACGTTGCCATGCAAGCAATCGCGCATCGCGTACATCGAGCGGAAGATCATCGCGAAGTGTCTCAGACGATCGTGCCATGCAGCGCGTTTCAATGTCGGGCTCATCCTCCAACTTCTGAATGAAGTGACAGTGCCACGACAGGCGCGAGAGAAAACTTCGAATCGAATCGCGCCACGGCCCGACATCGTCTGCGTGCATTCCCTCTTGAGCGACGCGTGCGGGCTCGGCGAGTTGCGCCAATCGTCGTTGCGCGCCTTGATACGCGCGGCGCACGCTCAGCGTGCCCCACGCGAGGTGCGGCGAGAGCCGTGAGCACGAATCCCATGCGAAAACGGGTGAACCCATCGTGGTGCGATAGTCGCGACCGCGCTCGAGAAGAAACGAGTTGAGCAATCGGCCTGCCTCGCGTTCGCCGCCATGCTGACGAAGTGCTGCACGCGTGTCAGGCCCGAGATTGAGTTCCTGCGCAAGCGCGATCGATCCTGCAGAGACGTGCGATTCGCTCGGTGAGAGAAAGCGTTCCGGCGGTGCCGTGCGAGGACGCGTCATATGCGACTCCCAACGCGCGGCCCAGCCGTCGCGGCCTCGCCCGCCATCACGACCCGGATTCGGCCGACTCACGCCGTGTTGTTTGAACTCGCGAAATTGAACCCCGCGCTTCGTACACCAACGCGCGACGCGTAAATCACGCGCGTACGTGATCGCGTTTCCTGTTTCCTCATGAGAGAGAAGTGCCTCGATCGGCTCCGCTCGATGCAACTTCTCGAGACACTCGGTGATCTCGCCGTATCGGCAGACGAGCTTCCCGCCGCGTGCGTGGAGTTGTCGCGCGAGTTCGTCAAGTGATTCACAAACAAACGCCAAGTGCGATGCGTCTGCATCTGGCGCTTGCCATACTTCGGGCTCGAAGACGTACAACGCGATCATGGTCGAACTGCGTGTTACACACGCGCTGGCCGCAGTCGCGAGCGGTTCGTGATCATCGATGCGAAGGTCGCGTTTGAGCCAGACGACGAGCATGGCGACGTTTCGCTCTACTCGCGCAGGTCGATGCGCAGGGCGCGGTTGTTTCGCATACTCAAGTGGTCGCAGGCGAGAGAAATTCGGCTACGAGATATCTTCGAGCCGTTCGATCACCGCGTCAGCTGCGATGGACGGAGCGCCTGGGGTCGCGAGGGCAATCATGCGCACGCCTGCATTTCGTGCTGCGCGTGCGCCATCTTCGCAATCGTCGATCAACGCGAGATCGCTCGCGCGCTCCAATCCCAGTTGCCGCTGAGCCTCGAAAATGCTCCACGGCGCGGGCACAGCTGCGCAGGCATCGTCGGCGGTGACGACGACATCGAGCGGTACTTCGGCTTCAGCAAGCGCGTCGAGCTGCGGTTGAAGTAAGCGACGCGGCGTACAGCAAATGACGGCGGTTTGAATGCCATGCGCGTGAAGCCGACGAAGCGCGGCGCATGCGTCGGCGTTCGGAGTGCGCGCCTCATGTGCGGCATCGACCAGACGAACTTCGAGATCGGCGACCATGGCATCGATTTCGTCAGGCGCGACCCAGTGGCCGTGTTTCGCGCGAAATGCCTCAGAAACTTCGGGAAGCGCGAAGAGTCGCTCGATGTG
>JBJOHQ010000067.1:0-2704 GCA_046047595.1 Planctomycetota bacterium
GAAGTCGAAGCGCATGACGGAAAGCTTCGAGCCGAAGCTCGGCGACGGTCAGCATCGAGAGCGTCGTCGAGCAATACTGATGCGCGAAGTTTGCGAGCCCACCGAAGACGGTGAGAATGCAGAGCGCGATCAAGATCAACGCGACGCCTGCGAAGCGGTCGGTCGGCAAGGCGTCGATCAACGACGGGCTGATGATGCTCGACAGCCACGCGGTCTTCTCGACGGCGCTGCGCACAATCGTCTGCAGGTTGTCTTCGCCCGAACCCGCGAGAATAAGTTTGAGTAACGGCCCGATCGACACAAGACCCGCTGCGAGACCGCCGGCAGAGATGATGGAAAAGCAAATCGTCCCCACGGCAAGTTTCTTGCGGCGGAGGAGCCGAGTGGCGAATTTCCAAAACGGCGCGGTCTTCATCGTCGGTCATTCTCGCGTGAAACGGCACCTCGGAGCAAGTCGAGTGTTTCCCAGTAGCGGGGCCAACTTTTTTCGACGCAGCGCGGGTTGGCGATCGCGATACCCGGTCGTACGAGCCCCAACACCGCGAACGCCATCGCAATGCGGTGATCGTTGACCGTGTCGATGACGGTTGGTGCACACGCCCCCGCAACCGCTGGCAACGGATGGACGCGCACCCAATCGTCGCCGGTCTCGACCACGCCACCGAGCGCGCGTAGACCTTTCGCAACCGCTTCGATTCGATCGGACTCCTTCACGCGCAACGTCCCAAGACCCGTGATGCGACTCGGTGCGTCACACGCGGCAGCGAGCACCATCGCCATCACGGCGGCATCGGGAGCGCGCGCGTAATCGCTGTCGCACCCGCGGAGTTTGCCGGGCAAACGCCCTTCTCTCTTTCCGCGCACGCGAACTCCGCTCGGCGTTTCTTCGATCTTTGCTCCGCGCAATGCGAGATCATCGAAGAAGAGCGCATCCGGTTGCAGACTGCGACGCGGCAGACCTTCAAGCACCACCTCGCCGCCTGAGATGGCCGCAAGTGCCGCGGGGTAAACCGCGCTCGATGCATCGGGTTCGATGTCGACACGACCGCCGCGAATCGTTTGCGGTTGGATGCGAATGCGCGCAAGCCCCGTGTCAGGTGAACTCGCTTCGACCGGCCGATAGGCGACCTCGGCTTCGACCCCCGCTGCCTGCAGCGCACCGAGCGACAACTGGATGTACGTCGCGCTCGTCGGCTCCTCAGTGAATTCGATCTCGAGTCCCTCGGGAAGCGTTGGCGCGACCAGCATCAGAGCGCTGACGAACTGACTTGAAGCGGTTCGTCCGACGCGAAGTTTGCCGCCACGAAAATTGCCGCCACGAAGTTTGCCTCCACGGAGACCGTCATTCGACCTTTCATCGCGGCCTTCATCGTGGCTTTCATCGTGGCTTTCATCGTGGCCTTCATCGTGGCCTTCATCGTGGCCTTCATCGCGGCCTTCATCGCGGCCTTCGCCGCTGCCAGCGCGCGTCGATCGACCGAAGACCCGAACGGGCAGGCGCCCTTCTTCTTCGAGATAGTCAACGCGCGCGCCGAGTGCGCGAAGCATGTCAACGCCCTCTGCAATCGGCCGCTCGCGCATACGCGCGCTGCCGTCGATATCGCACCAACCGTCCAGCTGCGCCGCGGCAAGTGCCAACATGAATCGCGTGGGCGTGCCGCCATCGCCGAGGTTGACGCGCGTTGCTTTGGGCGCAACAAGTTCACTTGCCGCGCGCACCGGTGGCGTGAGGACGACTACGTCGCCGCCTTCATCGCCATTCGCATCGCTTTCGTGCTGGTGCGCGATACCGAGTTCAGCGAGCGCCGCGAGTAAGCGATCACAGTCATCACAAGCGAGAAGGCCGACCAGTCGCGTGGGCGCATCGGCGAGCGCCGCGAGCACCAAGTGTCGATTGGAAAGACTCTTCGAACCAGGCACGCGCATCCGCGCATCCACGGCGCGCGTGAGCGGCGCGATCAGCAACGGATCATGACGCGCCGTTGGAAGCGCATCGCCCGCGGGCTTCAACCGGGCTCCCGACGGAACACGGCGACGACGTCTTCGACCGGAATCACGAAGAGCCGATTGTCGCCTTCAAAATCCACGGGAATCGCGTGCTTCGGATTGAAGAGCACGCGGTCGTACTGCTTGATTGGATAGTTCTCGTCGCGCTCGACTTCGGCGCTCACCGTCACCACGCGACCGGTGATCGTCGGGATCTCGATCTTGTCAGGGAGGTGCAGGCCGACCTTCGTGATCTTCTTGTCTTCGTCTTTGCGAATGAGAACGCGCTTGCCGATCGGTTCAACGATCTCAAGCGCCTGCTTCTTTTGAGCACGGTCTCCAGCGTCGGGCATGGCGCGATCATACCGACGTGCCTGCCGCCGCACGACACCCCAGCGGCATGGCCGCTCCCAATCTTCGCGTCGCACTCGGCGAACCATTCCGCTACCTTTCCGTCGATGCTGCCGCAACTGACTTCGCTGATCCGCGACGTGCCCGATTTCCCGAAGCCGGGCATCGTCTTCAAGGACGTCACCCCGCTCCTCGCAGATCCCGCCGGGCTCGCGCTCGCGATCGAGTTGATGGCGAATCCGTTTCGGAACGAAGCGATCGATGTGGTTGTCGGCCCCGAGAGTCGCGGCTTCATCTTCGGAACCGCCGTTGCGACCGCACTCAGCGCGGGCTTCGTGCCGGTTCGCAAGCCAGGCAAACTTCCCTA
>JBJOHQ010000068.1:0-2622 GCA_046047595.1 Planctomycetota bacterium
GCGGCATTTCGGTTGGTCGTATTGCGGCGTTGGCGCAAGCAGGCTGTCGCGGTATTGCAGTTTCGAGCGCGATTTGCGGTGCGGACGCGCCAGGCGAAGTTGCGCGCGCGATGCGCGCCGAACTTTGCTTGAGTGCATCAGCGTCCGATTGCGCGGGGAAGGATCTCGCCACGAACGTCGGAACGACCTCGGGTGGTTGCGGTGGCGCGTGTCGATCCGGTGGTGGGTGCTCAAACCGCGCGAGCGCGAGTGGAATCACGCGTGATAGCACGGGCGGGAGCACGCGCGCATGACTGCGCCGTCGCACGCGGTCGTTCGCGATGTTCGATTCCTGCTACTTGGAACGGGCACTTCTGCGGGCGTTCCCGTGATTGGCTGCGAGTGTGACGTTTGCACGTCCGATGATCCGCGCGATCGCCGCACGCGTTCAGGTGCCGCGATTTCGTTCGTCGATGCTGCAGGTCACGAGCGACTGTTTCTCGTCGATTGTGGACCCGATCATCGCGAACACTCCATTCGTCATCGCTTCAAGCGCGTGGATGGCATCTTCTTCACGCACGATCACGTCGATCACACCTTCGGCCTTGATGATGTTCGTCGCTACAACGCGATGATGAAGTCGCCGATCGAAGTCTTCGCCGATGTGCGCACCCGCGACTTTCTTGAGCGCGTCTACCGTCACATTTTCCGCCGCCACGAGAACGTGAACGACTCGTTCGTTGCCGACCTTTTCGTCCGCACCATTGCGGCGGGGGAGTCCTTCGATCGCCACGGTCTGCGCTTCACCGCGTTCGAGGTGCTGCACGGACGACTCCCGGTGCTTGCCTACCGCATCGAGGCGTTGGATGCCGCAGGGCGGGTGGCGGAAGTGCAGCCCGGCCCGCTGCCGCTCGCCTACTGCACCGACCTTTCCGCGATGCCTCCCGCGGCGTGGCCGCGGCTCGCCGGGCTTCGCACGCTCGTGCTCGACATGCTGCGCTATCGGGCGCATCCGACGCATCTCACGGTTGACGAGGCGGTCGCAATCGCAGAACGAGCGCGGGCGGCGCGCACGGTCTTCGTCCATATGACCCACGACATTCGCCATGCGACGCTCGAAGCGGAACTCCCGCCCGCGATGGAACTTGGGTTTGACGGCATGGTTCTCACGGGTTCCTCCTGAGCCGACCCGGCAAGGATCGGGCTCCCGCAACGAACCCCGCTCAAATCGCCCCGAAGGCGACCAGCCTTTGCTATCATCGCCGCCCCTATGGCCCAGATCCGTGAGCTCAAGAAGCGCATGATCGCGGTGCGCACCATCCAGCGCATCACCAAGACCATGCAGATGATCGCGACGGCGAAATTCACCGCCGCGCTTGCCCGTGCCAAGGCCACTCGGCCCTACACCGACCGCATTCGCGGCTTGGTGGGCGAAGTGGCTGCCGCTGCGGGTGAGGACTTCTCACATCCGCTCATGAATGCGCCTGCGTCGCCGACGAAGCGCGAGCTCGTGCTTGTGATCTCGTCCGACCGCGGTCTGTGCGGCGCCTACAACGGCAACGTACTCCGCAAGGGTTCGCAGACGATCAAGGGCCTCAAGGCTGCGGGCAAGGACATTGTTCTTGAAACCGTGGGCAAGAAGGCTGTGGCGTACTTCCGCTTCGCGAAGATCGACATTGCGGAGAAGCACACCTTTGGTGACAAGCCGCAATTCGCGCAGGTGGAAGCGCTTGCGAAGCGTTTGATGGCTGATTTCTCCGCTGGCAAGTTCGACGCGGTGCATGTGGTTTACATGCGCTTCGTTTCGAACGCGAAGCAAGTGCCAGAATCGATGCAGTTGCTTCCTCTCGCGGCGCCAGCTGCGTCAGGTGGCGCGAGTTCGAACTACGAGTTCAGCCCATCGGGACCTGAACTCCTGAACGATCTTCTGCCGAAGTCCGTGATCGTGTCGCTCTTCCAAGCGTTCAACGACGCTGCGGTTTCGGAGCACGTGATGCGCATGGTTTCGATGAAGGCTGCGACCGACAACGCTGCAGGCCTCGGCCGCACGATTCGTCGCAACTTCAACCGTGCACGTCAGGCGCGCATCACCACGGAACTCACCGAAATCGTGTCGGGCGCAGCTGCGCTTGAATGAGCGCTCGCGACTGGCGGGCTGCTGAAGCTGCGCTTCAGGTGCCCGCTCTCGCTCGCTTTGGTGCTAGGAACAACAAAGCCCTCGCGACCTGCTTCGCAACTTGCTCGCTTTCGCGCGACGGTTGCCCGCTCTCGCTCGCTTTGGTGCTAGGAACAACAAAGCCCTCGCGGACTCAAAGTCCGCGAGGGCTTTTTTCAGCGCTCGCGACCTGCTTCGCAACTTGCTCGCTTTCGCGTGAGCGTTGTCGGTTTTGCCGTGATCCACGCCAGAGGGAGCCGCCGCAGCGGCGACCGCGAGAGCAGCACGCGCTCACTTCGCTGGCGTTGCAGCAGGCATCGCGCCGCCAACAGACGCAGGCGTAGGCGTTGGCGCAGGTTCCGGCGAAGTCGCGACAGGGTTGCCGTCGGTCTTCCACGCCTTCAAGCCACCAAGCATGCAGTACACGTTCTTGTATCCAAGTTCGAGCAGCCGCTTCGCCGAAGCCTTTGCAAGGACGTCGTTGTAGT
>JBJOHQ010000069.1:0-12757 GCA_046047595.1 Planctomycetota bacterium
AAAAAGACAGTGGGAGGCGCTGAGCACCTCCCACTGCGTTTGAGAACTTCTCTCGACCTGCGCGTCAGGTCGCACACCGAGCGCGATTAAGAACCGCGGCCGCCGACGTTTTCCGCGCCAACGATGGTGTCCTTGGCGGGGATGGTCAACTTCTGTCCAACCTTGAGGTTCTTTTCCGTCGTGCCCTTGTTGGCCGCGAGGATCTGTCGCCAGTACTTGTCGCTGCCGTAGTACTTGCGCGAAATCGAAGAAGGCGTTTCGCCCTTCGCCACCGTGTGGAAGCTGCCACCGCTCGTGTTGGTGGAGCGTGCGGGCGAGGTGACCGACTGTGCGGAGGTGTCTGCGGCGAGCGTCGCGGTCGAACCTCCAGCGGGGATACGAATCTTCTGACCGATCTTGAGGCGCTCCGGCTCAACCGTCGGATTCGCCTTCGCGATGAGCTGCCACTTGGTGCTGTCGTTGAAGTACTTCTGCGCGAGTGCTTCGAAGGTGTCACCTGAAGCAATCACGTGGGTGCGCTCAGCATTCGACGACGAGGCCGCGGTCGTTGGAGTCGTGCTCGACGAGCCAGTTGGGGTCGGGCCCGTTGGAAGTCCTGCGCCGGTTGGCGTTGGGCTGCCCGTTGCAAGAGTCGTACCGCTTGGGGTCGTCGTCGGAGCGCCAGCGCCCGAGGCGCCGGGGTTCGTCGCACTTCCCGAGAATGAACCTGAGGCTGAACCTGAGGCTGGAATGGTGATGCCATTCACAACGCGGGGTGCCGCGGTGTTGGTGGGAGTTCCGACGCCGCCGGTGTTTGCTGAGCCCGTGTTTGCAGCGCCAGCAAAGTTTGGATTTGCGTTTCCGTTGGTTGCGATCGCTGCGCCGTTCGTCGCGGCACCAGGAACGTCACCCTTGCCCGTTCCAGCGCTCGTCGCGGCACCAGGAACAAATGGCGGCTGCGGACGCGCGCCAGCGTTTGCCACGGTACCGGTTGGCGTGGGTGATGCGCCGAGGCCGTTGGTACCAGTCGTGCCTGCTGCGGTGCCTGGCACCGTCGGCGACAACGTCAATGTCGGCGGCATGTTGGTTTGGCTGTTCGAAGCAACCGCACCCGTCGTCGACGGAGCACCGCTCTCCTTCGCGGTCGTCGATGACTTGTTGTTGGAGGCGGAAGGAGCGGAGGCGATGTAGTACACGCCAGCCACACCAAGGAGAGCGACTGCAGAGATAGCAACGATCTTGGAACCGTTCGACATGAGATGCTCGATGTCTATGACCGTCGATAACCGTCTTTAGAGACGCACGTTTTTGCGCGTTTTCATGGAGTATGCCTGCGTACTTCAAGTACTTCAAACGTACTGCGACGGTCTCGCAAGTGCGAACGAGGCTCGTGCTCCGGCATCCGTTCCGGCGAGCACTCGTGGAATGTTTGGAGTTCGATCAAGCAGGCTGCGCTGCTGGTCCCGATGTCTTCGACGTCGGAGTGATTGCAGCCTTCGCGCGCTCGATCTCTTCCTCTCGGCGACTGTACACGAGAGGGGCCGCGATTGCCACCGAACTAAACGTACCTGCGATGAGGCCGATCAGGAAGGTGTAGGCAAACGGCCGAATGCCCGTGCCGCCGAGGACGATCAGAATGGTCGCTGTGGCGAGCGTGCTACCACCGGTGAGGACCGTACGGCTGAACGTTTGGTTGATCGAGAGGTTCACCGTCTCACGACTGATCCATGCGCGCTTGCCGCGATTCTCACGAACGCGGTCGAGGATGACGATGGTGTCGTTCAGTGAGTAACCAATGATCGTCAGGAGGCCTGCGACGACGTTGAGGTCGATGCGGTACTGCTCGATGTAGAGCGCCGCACCGAAGCCCGTCTGTGCGACCGGGATCGAGATCGCGAGGAACCCGAGGCAGACGACGACGTTGAAGGTGACGCCAACGACGGTGGCGGTTGAGAAGCGGAAACTTCCGAAGCGCACCCAGATGTAGGCGAGCATGCCGATGAGGCTCAAGACAACGGCGACCACCGCGCTCGCCGCAAGGTTCTCCGCGACGACCGGGCTAAAGCTCGAAACTTGGTCAAGGCTCGCCTGCTGGGTCAGCGCCTGACGGACAAGATCCCATTCCTTGCTCGCGAGGTTGCGATCCCATGTTTCGAGATCGACCTTGGTGGCGTTGATCTCGGGGTCATTCACAAGGACGACGAGGGCCTTCTGCGGGCCTGCCGGATTCGCCGGATCGACTGCGTCGAGGCCGAGGACCTTCGTCGGGCGCCCCGCCGTGGACGACCAGTCGGGCTGCGCACGCATGCGACGGATGCGCTCTGCGGCGTCCGCTGCGGTGATCGGGGTCTTGAGTCCGTCGATCACGATCGCGACGCCGCCTCGGAACTCGCCAACCGGCTCGCTCGATGCGCTCGGGCGACCGATCGAGGAACCAACGAGCGCCTTCTCGAGCGGACGGGTGACCGCGGTGTGATCGCTGCTCTCAGAGTTCGTGAACTCAAGCGGCAGGCGAACATCAAGGTCCTTCGCAAAGCCCACGACGACCGCTTCCTGGACGTCGCGGCTGATGCGCGACTCGTCGGCATCATCCATGTTCGGTGGGTTACCCACGCGAATCTGGAAGCTCGATGCGAGACCGTCCTTCGTTTCTTGCCCCACCGTTAGGACGTTCGCGTTCGCCAACTGCCCAACGATCTTGTCATCGCCGGCGTTCTTTCCAATCTCGCGGACGCGATCTTCAACCGCTTGCCGCGTCAGGCCAAGGTGGCCGTCGACCGCTTGCGGTTCACCCGCGGCGGCTGGACGCGTCGAGAGTGTCATCGAGACGCCGCCACGGAATTCCGTTTCGAAGATATCGTTGCCGCGAGCAAGCACGACAACCACTGAGATGAGCGCGAGTACGCCGCTGAAACCAAGCAGCGTCGGACGCAGCGCGATCCAATCGACCTTTGGAAGCAGGACGCGCGAAATCGCGGGCACGACCGTCGGGAGCATCGGCATCTTGCGCAGGCCGGCGGCGAGCATCACTTCGAAGAGCGCGCGCGTCACCCAAATGCCGGTGAAGAGCGTCGTGATGACACCGATCGACATCGTGAGGGCGAAGCCCTTCACTTCGGTTGCGCCGACCTTGTAGAGCACGACGCAGACGATGAGGTTCGTGATGTTGCCGTCGATGATTGCGCTGAGCGCGCGACGATACGCCTCAGAGATTGATGTTCCAAGGTGATTTCCCTGCTGCAGTTCTTCACGAATGCGCTCGTAGATGAGCACGTTCGCGTCGACCGCCATAGCAACCGAGAGCGCAACACCCGCGAGACCAGGCAACGTGAACGTTCCGTCAATCAGCGCCATCAGCCCGAAGATGAAGAGCGTGTTGATCGCGAGCGCGAAATCTGCGACGAGACCAGCGAGGAAGTAGTACGCGAGCATCACGATGCACGTGATTGCCACGGACAGGATGGTCGCTTCAAGACCCTTCTCGAGATTGTCCGCGCCGATCGATGGGCCGAGGATGTTGACCGAGATCGGATCGCTCGAAACCTTCGCTTCGAGGCTACCTGCGGTGAGCACGCGAATGAGGTAACTGATCGCAGCGTCGTCAAACTGACCAGTGATGATGCCGTTGTCGCTGATGGTCGCGTTCAACGTCGGAGCGCTGAAGACTTCGTCGTCGAGGACGATTGCCATCGGCTGATCTTGGTTGGCACCGGTCAGGCGCGCCATCCGCTGACCGCCCGCGGAGTCAAGACGGAACGCGACTGCCGCACCACCGAGGCGCGGGTCGACCGTCTTGTACGCGTTGGTCAAACCCCATGTCCCACCATCGTCGTGGGTCATGGACTTCGCGGCGCTGTCATTGAGAAGAAGGTACGACTCCCCGCCGAACTGCCCAGCCACCAAGTCGTAGCGTGACGCGAAGTAGCCGACTGGATCTGCTCGAAGCGCTTGGAGTTGATCTGGCTTGTCGTACCACTGCTTGAGGTCGTTGATCTTGAACCACCGTGCGCGGCCTGGTTCCCCAGCACCCGGACCCTTGGTCGCCAGGTCTTGACGAAGTTCTTCGATGTTGAAGCCGGTTGGGTTCGAGTTGCGCACCGCAATGCGGAACTCAAGAACGCCCGCGCCGCGCATGAGGCGCATCAAGTCTTCGGGATCGTCAAGACCGGTGCGCTTCGAGAGGTACGCATCGTTCGCCACGACGAGCGCGTCGAGTTCGCCTGCAAGTGCCGGGAAGTCAGCCTTGATCGCGGCGATTTCCTTCTCGCGTGGGCTCGGGCCCATCTCGGGCTTTCCGTCGGCCCCAACAACGGGGTTGCCAGCAGCATCGCGAACCGCCGCGGGTGCAGTCGAGAGTTGCAACGCGCGCTGAAGTCGCGGCGCAGGCAGCGTCTTCGAGAGGATGTCGGCCTTGAGTTGCTCGACGCGCAATTCACTCGCGACGAGTTTGTCTTCAAGCGGTCCACGCTCCTTCGCGGGAGCTTCCGGTGGAAGCGCATCAAGCGCCTTCTTCGCGGCTTGATAGTTCTGCCATTCCGCTTCGAGCGCATTCACCTGCGGATTGACCGCGCCGAATCGCGCTGCGGCGCGCCCCGAGAGGAGCGCTGCGTCGAGATCGCTTGCGGAGATCTGCGTCTTCGTGAGCAGTTCTTCAATCGCGGTCTTCGCCTTCACTTGAAGATCACGCACTTCAGCCGACGGAAGTGGCATCACGACTTCGATGCGATCGCGGCCCTGCGGCTGCATCCCGATGTCGAGAACACCCTGCGGGTTGACACGCTGCTTGAGCACGTCGATGACCTGCCCGAGGACTGCGTTCGAGTCGCCCGTGTCGGGAACCTTGACCGAATAGACGAGGCTCACGCCACCCTGGAGGTCCTTCCCGAGACGAATGCCCTTCTGGGAGAGGAGTACGCCGAAAATGGCGCAGAGTCCGACGACGAACGTGAGGAACCAAACTTTCTTCATTGCGGAATCCAAAGGGACAGGCTTCGGGACAGGCTTCGGGACAGGCTTCGGGAATAGGCTTCGGGGAAGCCGCGGATCTCAAAGTGCGCTCGAAGCGCAAGGCTACATTCAATTTGGAATGACTCGAATCAACCTGCGCAACGCGCGCGAGATCGATCACAGTCTTCCAGCTTCAAATCTCTCGGTCTTCAAATCTCTCAGGCTTTATGTCTCTCGGTCGCTGCCTCGTGCTTACGTGGCGGCCGACTCTTTCAAGACTGCTTCAATCTTGCTGCGCGCTACGGTGACTTTCGTATTGGAGTTCTCGTCGATTTTGAGGACCACGACGTCTGGCTTCACCTCGACAACGCTGCCGATGATGCCGCCAACCGTGCGCACAGAGTCATTCTTCTTGATGCTCGAGAGCATGGCTTCGTACTTCTTCTTCTCACGACGACCACCGAGGATGGTCATAACGATGAAGAGAATGATGGCACCGAAGAGCAAGAGCTCGATTCCGAAGCCTTGAGGACGGGCCGCGGTGGCATCCGTCCCCGTTCCGGTCGTCGATCCGGGCGCGGAAGTTCCAGCGGTGGTGACCGCCTCGTTCTTCACGCCCTTGGGGACTCCATCTTGCGCCAACGTGGGCGAAACCAAGTTGGTGGCGAACGGAACATCCCCAGCGTTCATGACATGCTTCAACATCGTGATGCCCTCACAGCGGCTAGGCCGCGATCATTCTTCGTAGCGGCTAGGCCGCGATCGTTCTGTGTAGCGGCTACGCCGCGTTCTGTACTTTGCTCAAACTCCGACCGTCGGTTTCGTCTCGCAGGACTCTGAAAACCCCGTCAACAAAACACCGTCAATAAAACACCGTCAACATCGTCGCTGCGAACTCCAAACTCGTGTGTCTCACGGACTTCGGAGTGAAACATCGCTCTCAAGCACACTCGGACGCAGCCACCTTTCGGGACGTCGCCCGCCCTTCACCAAACCCCTCAACCAATCCCCTCTGCCGACTCCCCAGCTGCCTCACCGCCTTGCGGATTGCCGGACGCGCGAAGGCACGGCCAACGGTCCGCGAATTTGGGCCACCCATCATCACCGA
The DNA here is from genome assembly GCA_046047595.1 of Planctomycetota bacterium. Classification (GTDB taxonomy): domain Bacteria; phylum Planctomycetota; class Phycisphaerae; order Phycisphaerales; family SM1A02; genus QWPT01. Next base: position 6,035 of record JBJOHQ010000069.1, read on the forward strand.
TCGTGCGGCGAATGTCCACCATGAGGCGTTGGAAGTGCCGGATGTTGTGGATGCTGAGGAGCGTCGGGCCGAGCATCTCGTCGGCCATAAAAAGGTGCCGGAGGTAGCCACGGGAGAATCCGCCGGCGCAGGCAAGGCAGTCACAGAGCGGGTCGAGCGGCCCTTGATCGAGGGTGTGGCAGGCGTTGCGAATCCGCAGCGGGCCCGTCGTGGTGAACGCATAGCCCTTGCGGCCGTTCCGCGTTGGGAGGACACAATCGAACATATCGACCCCCGCCAAGACCGCGGCGAGGATGTCGCGCTCGTAGCCAACGCCCATCAGGTAGCGGGGTCGATCCTCGGGAAGCATCGGCGCCACGGCGTCGACCGTCCGATGAATCTCGTCGGGGCTCTCGCCGACCGCCACGCCCCCGATCGCAAAGCCGGGCAAGTCGAATGCGCAGATCTGTTCGACGGAACGCTTGCGGAGTTCGAGGTCGGTACCGCCCTGCACGATGCCGAAGAGCCCCTGCTCGTCCGGCTTCGCGTGCGCGGCGATACACCGCTCAAGCCAACGCGCCGTGCGATCGATCGCGTCTTCCAACCGTCGCTTGTGCTCCTCGGGCTTCGAGCGACGCTTCCGCGACAACTGCGGATCAGCCGAAACGACCTCCGGCACCAGCGCGGGAGGGCAATCATCGAAGGCCATCATGATGTCGGAGCCGATCGCGTTTTGAACTGCGATCGATCGCTCCGGAGAGAGCATGAGTTTCGAACCATCGATGAAGGATCGGAACTCAACTCCTTCCTCTGAGATCTTGGTGCCCTCGGACATCGACCACGCTTGGAAGCCACCAGAGTCGGTGAGGATCGGCCCGTCCCAACGCATGAATCGATGGCTGCCACCAAATGCCGCGATGCGCTCGGCACCTGGACGCAGCATGAGGTGATACGCGTTGTTGAGAATGATCTCGCTGCCGGTCGAACGAATCTGATCCGGCGTGAGACCCTTCATCGATGCCGCCGTCGCGACGGGCATGAATGCGGGCGTTTCGAAGGTCCCGTGCGGCGTGGTCACGCGGCCGCGGCGCGCGCGTGTCGACGCGCTCCGACCGAGGACTTCGAACCGAATGGCGTTACGACCTGCGGCCATCGCGCTTCCTCTCGTCGGTCGCGTTGCGCAACGTGGATCGCTCACGCTCGCTCAAACTTCCGAGCCCCTTCTCGCGAACCTTGTCGAGAATCCGGTCAATCTCCGCTTCGCTTGGCACGGCGAGTGAAGCCGCGCGTGTCTTTCCACCGACCGTTGTTCCCGCGCGGCCGAAGAGATCGAAGAAACCGTCCAAGAGTTGCGGTCGTTGCGCAACCCACCAACCAGCGAGTGCGCCGCCGAGGTGCGCTGCTTCGCCACCCGAATTGTTGCCCTGCGCAAGCAGCGTGTAGACCGAGATTCCAACAAGGATCAGTGCGAGGAATTTCAACTTGATCGGAATGATCCCGAGAATCGCCATGGGTTCATTCGGTCGAAGCCACGCAGCCGCAAGCACGATGCCGCAAACGCCGCCGCTGGCGCCGATCAACGGAATCCACGGATCGTTGAAGAGGAGGCCTGGCACCGCGACTGCGCCGCCTTGCGACTTCATCCAGGCGATGCCCGCGGCGTTGAGCACAAGGAAGAGCAGCGCACCCGCGATGGTGGCGGTGAGGAAAAGCGCAAGGAAACGCGCACCGCCGAAGCGTTCTTCGACAATCGGTCCAAACACCCACAACCCAACCATGTTGAGGAGGAGGTGCATCAAACTGACGTGAAGGAAGCCGTATCCGAGAAAGCGCCAGAACTCGAAGCCTTCGACACGACCCGTGGGCGTGAAACTCCACACCGCTTGCGCGGTGGTGAACTGCAACCACTTTTTGATTGGCGTGACGTAGGCGAACGGCGCCGTTGCCACGGGGTCAAATTGCTTCGCAGACATTTCAGGTAACTGTCCGACCCAAATACCCATGAGTCCGCGACCGCTTCGATCAACAACCGGCCGTCCTTGAGCATCGCGATCAAGCGGATACACGCTGTAGGTTGCGCGCGACGCGGAGAGGTCGTTGAAGGCTTGCTCGCGGCCGGGCACCGCGCGCCATTCGCCGAACTGTACTGGCTGCGGCGCAAGCATGGAGTCGATCGCAAAAACCGCGCAGCACACCATGATGACGATCACATGGACGGGCCACGGCAAGCGCGATTCGCGACGATTCAACGGTCGCGCGCCAAACACGCGTCCGCGGAGACCCGCGGAACGTTCAGCGCTGTTTCTTGATGTCGCGTCGGGATCGCGCGTGTAGTCTCGGTCGGAGATACCCATCGTTGCGAGTGTACGGTGTTCGCTCTCCGATGTGCGCGTGAGAGAACGATGCAACGCCAGGCGCCTCAAACTTTCAGCGGTCGCGCTTTTCGTCCGTCGCGCGTTGGAGTGTTGCCCGCTCCGCTGGCGTCAGGCTCTCCAGTCCAGTCGCGGCGATTTTCGCGAGAATGCGGTCAAGTTCCGCTTCTTTGGCGCGGGCAAACTCAGCTGCTTTGCTGACTTCTTTGTCGCTCAACTTTGCTGGAGCGTTCGGCACGCGCTCTGCACGGGAAGCCTTCGCCGAGGACTTCGGCGCATCGCCCCTCTCACCGCGCGAAGCGTCGGCAGATCCTCCGAATTCGCTTTCGAGTTCCTCGTCCATGGCGAGCAACTCCGCGGGATCTGGATCAAAGCCAAGGAAATCGCGTTCCTGCTCAATCTGCCGCGCGGTCGCGAAGCAGGTAAATCCACCGAAGATCGCGATGGCAAGCAGCATTGTGCTTTCTGAAATCAGCGCGATCACGCCGATCAACACCGCGCCCGCAAGTCCACTGCGACAGGCGACGCGCATCGACGCGGCGTAGCCGATCTTTCGCCAAAGAATGGCTTGCAGAATGCGGCCACCATCGAGTGGAAACATCGGAATCAGGTTGAAGAGCAGAAGCGTCCACGCAACGTAGTTTGTGAGAAGCAGCGCAAACTGCATCCAATCGCCAACTTCAACCCGCTGCACGAGCGCCTGAAGGCCAAAGGGATTCGGAATCGCGACTCCCAACCATTGACCGGTGGTGAGGCCAATCCACGGCGTGAGCACCGCGATGAAACCGACGTTCACCAACGGCCCGCCGATCGCGGTCCAAAGATGCGCGGCTGGGCGCTGCGGCGGCGCGCACGAGGCGAGACCGCCGAGAGGCCAGATCAGGATTTCGTCGGCGGTTCCGCCCTTCGCGCGGCATGCGATCGCGTGGCCGAACTCGTGAAGCAGGACGATCGTGAAGAGCGCCGCGAGCCCGATCAGTGCGGGTACGAGCCCAAGCGCACCGCCACCTCCAACGCTGAGCGATTGCGAGATGGTGACCAGAACGAAGACGAAGAAGAAGAGGTGCAGACGAACCGTGATTCCAGCGACTCGGAAGACCGGAAGCGCCCACGTCATCGGATCGTCGAAGGTCATTCGACTTCCGCGCCAATCGCCGCCGAAACCCGATGGGCGGGTTCGTTCATCCGGCTCTTCCCACGGTTGCCGACCGGAGTCCATGCCGGAACTCATCGCGCCCCTCCCTCACGAGTTTGGCGAACATCGCTGCCCTCGCCGAGTCGACCTTCTCGCAGCGACCACAACAGGAAAGCCCCCATCGTCTTTCCGTCGGTCACACGCCCAGTTGAGATTTGGATGGCCAACTCGTCTGGGCGCATCTCAACGACTTCGAGTTCTTCGCCGGGCTCAAGCCGTTGCGGAACCGGACTCAGGCCCGTCGCCACGAAAACGTGCATGATCTCGTCTGCGAAGCCGGGCGACGTGTAGAACGCGCCGAGTTTTTCGAGAGTACGCGCGGCGTACCCAGTTTCTTCTTCGAGTTCGCGCGACGCCGCAAGTTGAGGATCCTCACCGCGCTCGAGTTTGCCTGCGCAAAACTCGACCAACCAACGCTCCACGGCCACGCGGCGATTGCGCACCAGCACCATCGTTCCATCGTCCTTCACCGCAACGACGGTGACCGCGCCGGGATGACGAACCACATCTCGGATCGTTGCTGGGCTCGTTCGACCGTCCAAAGAGAGTTTGGACGCGTACTCCAAGCGCTCGACGCGGATGATCGGCCCCTCGTGCGTGACCAAGGTGTTGGTTGGCGCGGGTTCTCCGCGCGCCGCAAACGAAAGATCGTGCGCGATCGCCTCCGCGTGGCGGCCATCGAAGCGAGAACTGTCCGGTGCGCTTGTCATGCGTTTGGCTTGGCGTGCGTTTGGCTTGGCGTGCGTTTTGAGGTTCGTGCGAGTTGAGGTGTCGTGCGAGTTGAGGTGTCGTGTGATTTGAGGTTCGTGCGAGTTGAGGTGTCGTGTGATTTGAGGTTCGTGTGAGTTGAGGTGTCGTGCGAATCGGCCTGTCGCGTGAGTTGGCTCGTCGTGCGATTTGGCCCGTCGTGCGAGATTGCACGAGATCCCCATCACCCGCGACTTGCGGAGCATGCGGTGAAGGGCCGATGATACGGCGGTGTCCGAACTCGCGCCCTCCCTTCCTCCCGATTCAATCAACGCCGGAACGAACAGCTCCGACGCGCCCGTGCGGGTCGTGGGCCTGGTGAAGAGCTTCGGGCGGCACAAAGTTCTCAAAGGCGTGACGCTTTCGTTTCCTCGCGGAAAGACAACCGTCGTGCTTGGGCCGTCCGGATGCGGCAAGAGCGTGATGCTCAAGCATCTCGTTGGACTTCTGCGGCCGGACAAGGGACAAGTGATCTACGAGGGCGAACGCATCGACACCCTTTCCGAGCGGCGTCTCGGGCCGATCCGTCGCCAATTTGGGTTCCTCTTCCAACAAGGCGCGCTCTTCGACAGTTTCGATGTCTACGGAAACATCGCGTTTCCGCTTCGCGAACTCGAGGGAGATGCACCGTACGACGAGGAGACTCGCGTACGACGGGTGCTCCGCCTCGTTGGACTTGAGTCGGCCATTCACAAGTTGCCGAGCGAACTCTCCGGCGGTCAGCAAAAGCGCATCGCCCTTGCGCGCGCGGTGGTGCTCGAGCCGAAGGTGTTGCTCTACGACGAACCGACGACCGGTCTCGACCCGATTCGCTCGGATGTCATCAACGAACTCATCATCAAACTCAAGCAGGAGTTGCGCGTGACCAGTATCGTGGTGACCCACGATCTTGCGAGCGCATTCAAGGTTGCCGATTACATGGTCATGTTCCATGAAGGCAACGTGGTCCTCGAAGGTGAGCCTGAGATTTTTCGTCGCTCGACCGACCCGATCGTTTCACGCTTCCTCCGCGGCGAGGCGAGCGAGGAAGAGTTGCGCGCCATTCGCGAAGTCACATCGTCGAACCGCGACGCGGCTCGTATGCCTGGAGTGCTGCCATGAGAGAGCGCGTACGAAACATCCTCGTTGGAGTCTGCACGATGGGAGCACTCGCGGGCGGCGCGGGCCTGCTCTTCTTCTTCGGCGAGATTGAACCGTTCTTTACTCGACGTTGGCCGCTTCAAGTGGCATTCAACGACGCGGGCGGCCTCCGCAAAGGCAGCCTCGTCACGTTGAACGGTGTTCCGGTTGGCGCGATCGAACGCGTCGAGATTTGGCAAGACGCCGATCGCCCCGTACTCATCACGGCGGCGATCGACGATGGAGTTCGCATCCCCGATCCAAGCGTGCCGACGGTTCAAGCGTCGCTGCTCGGTTCGGGAGCGCGCCTCGAACTCACCGCGCAATTGCCGATGACGATGCCGCTCAAGAGTTACCCCCTTGATCGCGAACTCGTCCTGCGCGGCACCGTGACGCCGATCGAGAATCGCTTGGTCGAGCGCGTCAGTAAAGAACTCAAGCCGCTTCTCGATGACTTCAGAGAGATTGGCGAACTCGCGCACAACCTCAACGATCTCGTCAAGCCACTCGAGCCGGGTGCTCCAGAAGATCCAGAGAATGTGCGAACAGCCGTCAAGCGGCTCACGGAAACTCTTGCGCGCGCGGATGCAGCGCTTGCTGAGGCGCAGTCGTGGCTCGGTGACGAACAACTCCGGACCGATGCGCGCGACGCGGTGCAAGGCGCGAGCGAGTTGATGGTGAACGCCTCGCGCATGGCGCAGCGTATTGAGGCACTTGCGGACAGCCTTGCGAAGGATGCGGGTTCACTGCGCGACGGCGCACTTCCCATGCTCGACCGCGCGAGTGTCGCGCTTGAAGAACTCAATCGCGTGCTAGTTGCCGCCCGAACAGGCGACGGCACGATCGGCCGCCTGATGAAAGATCCTGCGCTCTACGAAGGGTTGACCGATGCCGCGAAGCGCCTCAACGAAGCGCTCGCCAAAATCAATCTGCTCGTTGAGAAGATCCGAGCTGAAGGCGTTGATGTCGAACTCTTCAAGTGAGAAAAGCGCGTTGATGCGAGTGAATACGCGTTGACGAGAACGCGCGCGAGCTTTGAAGGGCGCCGCGCGGGGATTGCAGCATGTGCATGGTGACGCGTGAGATGCGACGCGTGAATTGGGACGCTTGAAAGGCGCCGCAGGAAAGCAACACGGGACGACCCCGAAGGATCGTCCCGTGGCTATCGCAGTTGATTGAGTGGAACCAAGCGCGCGTTCAGTTCGTGTCGTTCCCGACGCGAGACTGATGCGGTCGGTTGCACGAGATCACTCGTTGACGATCGCGATCTCGACGCGACGCGATTCCTTCTTCGTAGACTTCGGCATCTCC
>JBJOHQ010000070.1:0-8513 GCA_046047595.1 Planctomycetota bacterium
GGGTACCCAGGGGCGGAGGGGCGATGGTAACGCGCGACCGCCGCCGCCGATGCGCCGTTTTGCGCGATTCACGCGAGCGCGAGCGAGAACGGGCCGCGAATGCGCCAATGCGAGCGCGGAGCGCAGTGAAGCGCGAGAGGCTGATGCACGGCGACGATGGGCGTTTCGTGTGGCATCACCTTTGGTGATGGCGACGGGCGGTTCGTGCTGCGGATGAAACGATGTCTGATTGCCCTTCGAGCGTGCTCGTAGGTCCTTCCACTACCCCTGCTTCGCAGGGGGTAGTGCCACACGAGACGTTCGTCGACCCCCACGTCGAGCGCTCGGGCTTCGCTGCGCTCCGCCGTCGGCAACGGTCAACGTCCTCCACGCCAAAGCGAGCGAGAGCGGCCACCTGAAGCGAAGCTTCAGCAGCCCGCCAGTCGCGAGCGCTCAAACCACGCATCTCGGCCCCCGAGGATTCACTCCCTTTTTCAGATTGGGGGAGCTGGCCAGAGCGAGCAAGTTGCGAAGCAGGTTGCGAGCGCTCAAACCACGTCGCGAGCGCTCAAAACTTATCCAACTCCCGAATCGGAACCGGTCGACGTTCGCGCGCGCTGCGGATCGCCGCTTCGAGGACGCACTGCGTTTTCAGCGCATCTTCAAAGTCTGGCATCGAAACCACAGGCGACCCACCCGCCACCATCGCGGAGATATCCGCGGCTTGGCTGATGAAACCGTGCTCGTAACCAATCAAGTGCGCGGCAGGCCAGTAGTGACCCGCGTACGGATGCGAGCCGTCGGTGCACATGATGCGGCTCCATCCGCGCAGCTTTGGATCAAGCGTGTGATCCCACCATTGCAGTTCGTTCATCCGCTCGAAATCAAACTTGAGCGATCCCTTCTCGCCGTTGATCTCAATGTTGTTGCGATTTTGGTTGCCGGTCGCGAGACGCGTCGCTTCAAAACTCGCCACAGCACCTTGCTTGAATCGCGCCAAGAAGAGCACCGCATCATCAACCGTCGACTTGCCCGACTTCTTGCCGGAAGACGTGCCCTTCGCGCCTTTCCCCGAGATCTCGCCGCCAGCGTTCGCAACCACCGCGCGTTCCTTCACGAACGTCTCTTCGATCGAACCAACAACTTCGGTGATCTCGTCGCCCGTGATGAACCGCGCCATGTCGATGATGTGCGCGTTGAGATCGCCGTGCGCGCCCGAACCCGCGAGATCACCTTGGAAGCGCCACAAAAGCGGCGTGTCAGGTCCGCCCCAATCTTGGAGGTAGCTCGCGCGCACGTGGAAGATGCGACCGAGGCGCCCTTCCTTCACCATGCGATGCGCAAGCGCAACCGCGGGGCAACGTCGGTAGTTGTACCAAACGAATGTACGCACACCCTTCTTTGCCGCGGCGCGCGCAGCGAGCACCATCTTCTTCGCATCCGCGAGTGTGCCTGCGAGTGGCTTCTCGCACGCAACATGCTTGCCTGCCTCGAGGCACGCGATGGACATCTCCGCATGCAAGTGATTCGGCGTTGAAACGTCGACGAGTTCAACGTCAGGGTTCGTCAGAATGTCGCGCCAATTCGTGGTCGCGTGTTCCCATCCCCACTTCGCCGCGAAGGCATTTGTCTCGTCGGGATTGCGTCCCGCCACAACTTTCATCGCAGGTGGACGGCGCAGATCAAAGAACTGCGCGCACTTCCCCCACGCCGTCGAGTGTGCTCGACCCATGAACTTCGTACCAATGAGCGCAACGCCGATTGGTCCGGTGGTCTGTGTTCGGACAGTCTTCTCGCGATCGTTCTTCGCCATGGTTTGATCCTCGCAATCGTGCGCGCGGCGGTTCGCTGCATCTTTCTCGCACGGGACCGATATGCTACCGCCCCGCGTGCCACCTTCGGCCGCGACAGGAGCCGACATGCACGAATCGACCCCCACTCAAAAACTGAACACGCCGAACCACGCCGCCTCGATGACAGGCAATCAGGGGGATGCATCGGGCTCACACGCTGAAATCGAGCTCCTTCGACAGGAAGTCGCCCGCCTCCGCGGCGAAACGCGGTTTGCGCGCGTTCTCGGCGGGCTCGCAGCGGCAGCGCTCGGCATCGGCCTCCTCGCGATGCGCGACCCGCAAGCCGCGACCGTCATTCAGACGAAGCGCCTCGAAATCGTCGATGAAAAGGGCCGCGTGACGATGGTCGCCACGTCGACACCGCAAGGTGGCCGCCTCGATCTTTGGGATGCGTCAGGCTCGAACACCGCACGCCTCGGGGCGAACGAACTCGGCGGCGACTTCATTCTGTGGAACCGCGAAGGGAAGCCCGTTTTCGGCGCGTACGCGCAGATGAATGGCGGACGCGCGGAGATCGGCACGTCGCTTGGCCGCGTTGGAGCGTTTATGGAAGCCGGCCCGAACGGTGGGCGCACGAGTCTTTACGATCCGAACGGCGATCCGGTCGTTGCCGCGGGCGCCTTCACATCTGGCGGCGCGATTCGCGTCGCGGATGCAAAGAACGGTGATGCTGTGATCATCGAAGCGGCTGAAACCGGCGGCGCGGTCACCGTGACGGCTCCTGATGGAGCGGTGTTCGGCCGACTTCGTGCGGGCGAAACCGGCGGCGAATTCGATCTGGCGTCGAAATCGGGCGCGAATCGCGTCAATGCGAGCGCCAAGGACAGCGACGCCGCAGTCATCGCACTCGGTGCTGCAGGCTCAAGCAAACTGGGCGGATCGAAGATCGGCGGTGGCATCGACCTCCTCAACGAGAAGGGCGATCGAATCGTCTCGCTTGAATCGAATGAAGGCGGCGGTCTGCTCGTTTGCCGTGCAGGCGGCGAGCGACCGGTCGCGTCGCTTGGCGCGAGCTCAAGCGGCACACGCGGCGGACTGTTGCAGGTCTACAACGCGCAGCAGAGCCCAGTTTTTGCAGCGGCCGTCACAAGCGACGGCGCTGGACGCCTCGCGATTGGCACCGCTGGCGGGGTCGCAACGCTCACTGCGGAAGCGGGCAAAGAGGATGGCGCCAGTATTAGCCTTGTGCGTGGTGGCAAGCGCGCACTCGCGTTCATCGCGGCCGCGAATGGCGGCTTGATGAACATCTTCAGCGCGGCGGGCGCACCGTCGGTCGTTGCTGGAAATGCCGACGACGCGAGCGGCGGCGTTGTGCTGCTTCGTTCCGCCGAAGGGAAGGACCTCGCCCGCTTGGGAGTCGATGACAAGGGCGGCGGCAATGTGGTCCTCTTCAACAAGGACGCGACCGAGCGGAAGACGCTCGCAGGCCCGCGCTGATGTGGGACTGGGCGTGGCAGTTGGCGCGGAACTCGGCGTGCGGGTCGAACGTGCAACCTGACAGAGTTTGTGGCCGTGTTCGCACCCGTGTTTGTGGCCGTGTTTGTGCCCGTGTTTGTGCCCGTGTTTGTGCGCTCGAAGTTGCGGGCGCGCGTCGCCAAGCAATGTGAAGAAAATCGAGAATGCGATTTTCGCGCGGAAGAAATGCCAACTTTCGCGAAGCGTGGCTGCACGGCGTTACGCTGCCTCCATGCCGACCATTTCACCCACCTCGCTCGCATTCGCCTTCTTCGGTGCTGCCGTTGCTGTTCCTGGCGCGACCTCGCTCGCTGCATGGCCATCCGTGACAACGCTGCCGATGACCGCAACAACGGTCGCCGTCCATTCCTCGATGGCGGCTTCGGCCGACGAGTTTCCCGAAGAGTGGTTCTGGCGGATGGGGAAAGCGGGTGCCGCACATCGCGCGATGACGGGGAAGCCCGCGCCTGAACTCAAAGTCAAGAGCAGCGTGAAAGGCGGCAGCGTGAAAGGCGGCAGCGGCGGATGGACCATCGTTGGCGAAGAGACACCCGAACTCGCTGCGACTCTGAAAGAACTCAATGCTGACGGTGGCGACATCGACGCACTGAAAGGAAAAGTCATCGTCGTCGACTTCTGGGCAACATGGTGCGGCCCCTGCCGCGCGGCGCTTCCCAAGAACGTCGAGATGATGAAGGAACTCGGTCCGAAGGGCCTCGTCGTCCTCGGCGTGCACGATGCCGCGCGCGGAAGCGACAAGATGAACGACATCGCGAAGGGCGCGTCGCTGAACTATCCGCTCGCGATCGACGATGGCGGTCGAAGTGCCGCTGAGTGGAACGTTGGATTTTGGCCAACCTACGGCGTGATCGACCGCAAGGGCGTCCTGCGCGCCATCGGTTTGCAACCTCAACATGTGCGTGCGGTCGCTGAGAAGTTGCTCGCAGAGAGCGCGCCCGAAGCAAAGTCGAAGCGCTCGACGGAGAAGCCTACGGACAAGTCGACCGAGAAATCTGCGGACGAGCCTGCTGGTAAGGCAACGAAGAGTTCCTCGCAGAAAAACGCCACGCAAAGCAACGCCACGCAGAACAACACATCGTCGGCCTCGGCGAAGAGCCCACGGCCAGAGCAAGTTCCCGCGATCTATCTGGAAGGCGATGCGCGCAAGCGTGCGCGACTGGCAATGTTTGATCTCTGTCCTGAGTCGCCTTCGCTTGGCGCGATGACGCAGTGGACCAACACCGAGTTGCTCGGCGAAGGCCGTTCACTCGCGGAATTCAAGGGCAAAATCGTTGTGCTCGATTTCTGGGCGACCTGGTGCGGGCCATGCATCCAGTCGATTCCAAAGAACAACGAGATTGCGAAGGAGTACGCAGACGACGGCGTCGTACTCATCGGTGTTTGCCACAAAGATGGCGGCGAGAAAATGGTCGAGACCATTCGATCAAAAAAGATCGAATACCCGTGCGTACTCGACGCGAAGGGCGAAGCAAACGCTGCCTTCAAGGTTGATGGCTATCCCGACTATGTGATCATCGATCGCGAGGGTCGCGTGCGCGGCGCCGACGTTCAAAACGGCCAAGTTCAGAACGCGATTGAGTTCCTTCTCGATCAGGAGAAGAAAGCGCAAGAGAAGAAAACGCAAGAGCAGCAAGCAGGCGACAAGCCGCAGGGCTGATGGACGCGTCCGATGGATGCAGACTGCCGCAGTCGGAGGCCTCAAGAAGTGCGGAATCGAAGCGCGTGACTTCAACGTGCGCGCTGACCTTCGAGAGCGCTGCCTGACGCGGTGTTACGCCGCCATCGTGCCCGCGACGCCATCGCGCGTGACGTAGAAGAGTTCGCGCGTGATCGGGTACGGCAACCGGCGGAAGTCCTCTTCAACGCGCTGTTTCAAGCGGTCAATGAACGGGTCTGGTCCCGCGGAGATCGCGATAAACGTATCGCGTGCGGGCGTTGCGACGTAGAAGTCGCCCTTCATTTCACGCGCAAGCCGCCCGTGCAACGTGGAGAGGAGAAGCCGAGCTGCGTCGTAGCCATCTTGTTGCGCCACAATCGCAGCGCGGCCGCCATCGTGTGAGTCGACGAGTCGCACTTCAAGATCAGGCGCATAGCGCGAGAGATTTTCGCGCGACAGCGCGTCTAGATCATCGGGCTGGAGACCCCAACGCACCATCTGCTCGGTGGTGATGGAGACCGTCAGTTGCGGAAGATCGATGACGAAGACGATCACCGTGTCGTTCACAAACGGGACGTGCGCCACTTGTTCGCGATCGAGGTGTTCGAAGATCGAGAGCGGTTGAATGCGCGGCATGACCCGCGTACGCGCCACCGAAAATGGCAGCGGCGCGCCGGAGATTTGATCGCCTTCTAGCAGCCGCTCGAGGTAGTTCTCAACGATCTCCGAACCGTTGCGCGGATCGCGAAGGACCATGCGGTAGAGGTTCTCAAGCCCCAAATGGCGTCCGTCAAAGACGACATGGAGTGGGCCTGTCACCGAAGCCTCGCGCGTCGGAAACTGACGCTTCAAGAGGCCGAGGACATGCGCGGCAAAGGCGTCGGGTTCGAGCGGGAGGTGTTCCATGGCGATCGACCGAAAGGGTGCGGGGTGTGGCCGAAACTCGGCCTTCGTCCGGATTCGTCGGCGGACCGGAAACTCGGCTTTCCTGAACCTTCGAACTTCCGAGTGAATTGTTGTGGGCTCCATAGAAACTCGGCAAAAGGAGCGCATCGGCGTCGGTCAGTCTCGGTGATGCCTCGCGGATGTCTCGCGGATGTCTCGAGAACGCCTCGAGCGCGTTCGAGCGGTGAATGACCACAACCGCGCAACGCAACGGCCTACCCGCCTGCCGTACACTTCGCAAAATGTCCGCGTCTTCGAATTCGATCCCCACTTCCGCAAGTGCCTCCGCTCGCCCCTCCGTTCGCGCCACATCAGGCCCAGGCGCGCTTCTTGAACAGTGGTTCGCGACGCCCGCGGGACCAACGCGTCCACTCCTCATCATCGCGGGCCCTTGCGTTCTCGAAGACGACGACACCAATCGACGGATCGGCGATGAGGTCGCTTCAGTCTGCGCCGATCTCAAGCTCCCCTACGTCTTCAAAGCGAGTTTCGACAAGGCGAACCGCTCAAGCATCAAGAGTCCGCGCGGACCGGGGCTTGCGAAAGGCCTCGACATGCTCGCGGCGATGCGCGAGCGGCTCCGAGTACCGGCGACCACCGACATCCACGATCCAGCGCAAGCGGAACCCGCGGGCAACGTCGTCGACATGCTGCAAATCCCTGCGTTTCTCTGTCGTCAGACCGATTTGCTCGCCGCCGCCGCCGCGACCGGACGCGCGGTCAACGTGAAGAAGGGTCAGTTCATGTCGGTTCCTGAAATGCGAAACGCGCTGGAGAAACTGCGCGAAGGCGGCGCGACGCGCTCGATGCTGACGGAACGCGGCACGTTCTTCGGCTTCAATCGACTCGTGAATGACTTCATCGGCGTGGGCGACATGATCGAACTCGGTCGCGAGTTTGGCGCGCCCGTTTGCTTCGACGCAACCCATTCGATGCAACTTCCGGGCGGCGAAAAAACGGCGACGGGCGGCCGTCCCGATCGCTGTGCGCAGGTCGCGCGCGCGGCGGTCGCCGTGGGAGTCGACGCGATCTTCCTCGAGTGTCACCCGAATCCCGCGAAATCGAGTTCCGACGCGAGCACGATTCAACCGTTGTCGGCGGTCCGCGGGATTCTGACCTCGCTCGTCGCTGTCCAGCGCGCGCTCATTCCGGCGACCGCGTGAAGGTTCTGAGAGAAGCGCGTCGCGCAACCGAGCCCGACGTTTGCATGCGCCAAGGCTCGACCAAAGCCTGAATTCCGTGCGCTTCCGATGCGGCCGACTTCCGCAGTCGCGGCTACAGTGTCAACTTCCCGTAAGCGACTGCCATGCAAAGACTGTGTGACTGCTGCTCGAATCCCGCCACCGTCCACGAGACGCTTGTTGAAAACGGCGTCAAGACGGAAGTTCACCTTTGTGCCGAACACGCTGTCGAGCGCGGACTCATCGTGCCAGGCCCTCATGGCCCGGCGCTCGTCGTTGCAAAACTGCTTCAAGGTCAATTGTCGGCACAGCAGCCAGCACGCCGCGCGGTGAAGACGTGTCCGACCTGCGGAAGCACGATGCAATCGATTCGCGAAGTTGGTCTTGCAGGGTGTCCGCTCTGCTATCGACACTTCGAAGAAGAACTCGGCGCACTCATCAATCGCGCACAAGGCGGCGCGACGGTGCACGTCGGCCGACACCCCGCGCATGCTGCGGAACTTGTGGATCGCGCGGCGCTCCGCAACAAACTTGCGCGCGAATTGCGCGAAGCCGTTTCGCGCGAAGAGTACGAACGCGCGGCGAAGATCCGCGATCGTCTGCAAGCGCTCGGCGGACAGGCAAGTGATGCCTTCGCTGAATCCGACGCCTGCGGGGCGGAAGAGGGCGGAACATCGCCATGACGCCCAGCGATCCGAACTCGACCGATGGCGCTCCGACGCAGCCAACCGCGGCGTCGTCTTCTTCGCCTTCCTCGCCTACCTCGCCGCACACGTCGCGCCTCGTGCACTTTGACGACGCCCAGACTGCGCCCGATGCCGACTGTGTTCTCTCGAGTCGCATTCGACTCGCGCGAAACCTCCTTGGCTTTCACTTCGTCAACAAAGCCACGCCGCCGATGCTCGCAGACGTCGTGCATCGCGTGCAATCGGTGCGATTCGGCGGGCCGTTCGCTGGCGGCGTGCGATGGGTGAATGTGCAGGCGACAGCACCCGCGGATCGTCTGCTTCTCTCCGAACGGAACCTGATTTCGCGGCCATTCGTCGAGGCGCAGCACCCGCGCGGTGTTGCAATTTCTTCCGATGAAAGCGCAAGCGTCATGGTGAACGAAGAAGACCACTTGCGCATGCAGATGCTCGCGCCAGGGCTTCAACTCGTTGCACTCGCGGAGCGCATGTTTGCGCTCGACGCCGAACTCGAACACTCACTCGAATTCGCGTTCCACCCCCGCTTTGGCTACCTCACCGCGTGTCCGACCAATGTTGGGACGGGCATTCGTGTCAGCGCGATGCTGCACTTGCCAGCCCTGCGAATGCTCGAAGAACTCGACAAGGTGCAACGCGCTGCGAAAGACCTTCACCTCGCCGTGCGCGGCTTCCACGGCGAAGGCACCGATGCGCTTGGCGACTTCTTCCAAGTTTC
>JBJOHQ010000071.1:0-15802 GCA_046047595.1 Planctomycetota bacterium
CTGGTCATTGGGAGTTGTGGGATTTGAACTCGCCATCGTCCTCTCAGAGGAACTCTCGCGTGCGGGATTGACCTTGCAATCCGATCACCGTCGCAGCGGCTTCCGCTCGGCCTGACGGCACCGAAACGGGTTCCAACCGACTTCGGCAAGAACTCATCCGGTGCGATTTTTGGTTGTGCATGCGGCGGAAAATCGTTGCGAGACAGACAACGTCCCCAACCCTTGTACGGAGGACTCCCACGGAAACTCATCGTCTCAATGGCAGAATTTCCGAATTTCCGCCCAAACGGACAAATGGCGGCACGTTCGGACGGTTCTCCCAACACAGGTTTCCGTCGAGTCACGCGTGGTTTTTGCCGATATCGGTTACTGCATGGACGCACGTACTGAGCCAAGCCCAACCTCGGCGCCCACAGCGCTCACGACACCCACGACGCCCTCGCCCGCGGCGGGCGGCGTTGTCGACGTCGAGGCGATTCTGCGAGAGGTTGAGGCGCTCGCGAAGATTGCCGTAGAACCGCACGTCAGTGAACGCAGTCCCGAGCCATCGATCCAAGAAAGCATCGTGTCGGAAGCGAGTCATCTCGCTCCGTTGTCAAACGACGCGTCCACGGCATCGACCATGCAACCAGCTCAGGATGCCGATGCCACGAACGGTGGCGGCTTCGATCTTGGGAAGCTTGAGCGTGAACTCGAAGCGCTCATCAGTGCCTCGTCGGGTGCCCCATCAAACACGTCGTCCAGCGCGTCATCTCACACCTCTGTGGGAGAAGATGCGAAGGTCGCTCCACTCTCATCGGTTCTCTCGTCATCCACACCCGCTCTTCCTTCTCCGCAGCAAGTTGCCGACGCTTCCATCGAGAAGGAGCCGATCGACCCGATGTTGCGGGAAATCGCGGCGATCCTCGACGACACCAATGACGCCATGCTGCGTACATCGGATGGGTCGATGGATCGTGCACTCGACACCGTGTTCGATGCGCGCGCGCTCTCTGGTCAAGAAGAAGATGTCAATCGTGCGCTCATCGAAGCATTCGGCACAAGCCGGCGACCCTTTGGGTTCAACAACCCCGATGGAACGCAAGCGTCCGTAACAAATCCAATACCGCGATTTGAAGGAATCTCTCGAGCGTTACCGCCAGAAATGTCGGGGTCGCCATTCACTGGCAGCGCTGTCCAGCCAAGTGGGGTTCCGACGGAAGTTCCAACTTCGCCGCGTCGTTTCGAAGAGATCGCCGCTCAGTCGATTGGGCGCGAGGCTCGTCCCGAATATGCAGGCGAGACGCCGTTTGAGCCAGCGTTTCCTGCGGTGCCAATCACAGACACTGCACCGACACTTCCCTCCGTTCAACCAACTGTTCCCGCATCGAGCCCACACGAGAGCGGGCCGAAATCACTGGAAAAACAAGTGGTTTCAAGCGTGGTTGACGAGCGTGGTCACGCCGAGAGTGGCGCTCGATCCACTGAACAGATTCCACCAGAAGCTGCGGTTGTTGCCGCATCATCGACGGCTTCGCCGAACACATCGATTGAGAAATCTGCGCGCACGCCGCTCTTTGCGATAGTGGCGACTCGAGTCAGTGCGGGGCTCCGAATGGTTGCCACGCTTCCACTGCATGTGTGTGCACTCCCGATGCGATTTGTACCGACATCGTTTCGAAGCTACGTCACCGTGGCCGCGCTCTCGATGTTGATTTGGGCGCCGGTCGCATGGTGGATGGCACAGCGATCAGCGCATGTCCCTGGTGTTGGTCGGATTGATTTCTCCGTCAGCGATGCCGATACACACGACGAATCACAGCACACGGAAGCCGATGCTGCGCACGGTTCCACACAGTCTGATGCCAACCATGGCACGGATTCGGGTACTCAAAACTCGACTACTCAGGGTTTATCTGATCAAGCCACACCAGCTCACGCACCATCGAGCGCAAACGCCAACGATCATCACTAACTGGCTGGCGCATTGCTTGCGGTCATGAGTTTCGCGTCGTCATGCATTTCTTGTGATGGTGCATTTAGCCGCGTGACGCACGGCCCTTTTCAATCAATGCCCGCATCGATTCGTGAGTCTCTTTCGCGGCGCCTGAAAGCATCGCTGCTTGCTCTTCCGCGTGATAGCTCGAGCGAACAAGCGGTCCCGACTCACAGACTTTGTAGCCGCGCGTCAACGCTTCGCGGCGGTACATCGCGAACTGATCAGGATGCACCCATCGATCAATCGGCAGGTGATTTCGTGTTGGTTGGAGGTACTGACCGATCGTGATGATGTCCGCGTCGCTCGCGGTGCGCACATCATCAAGCAACTCAAGCACCTCGTCATCTTGTTCGCCAATCCCCACCATGATGCCCGTCTTCGTGACAAGGCCACTGCGCTTGAATTGCGCGAGTACCGCGAGTGATCGCTCGTATTTCGCCTGCGGACGAACCGCTGGGTGCATGCGCTTCACTGTCTCCATGTTGTGCGAGATGATCTCCGGCCGCGCATCGCACACCGTCTGGATCGCCTTCTCATCACCTTGGAAATCGCCGACGAGAATCTCGACCGACATGTTTGGACATGCTTCATGCACACGATGAATGGTTTCCGCCCAAATTGCGGCACCGCCATCGGCGAGTTCATCACGATTGACGCTTGTAATCACAACATGCTTCAAGCCCATCAGTGCGAGCGAAGCCGCCACGCGTCGTGGTTCATCGAGGTCATACACAGGCGGCTTGCCCGTCTTCACGTTGCAGAAACCACACGCGCGCGTGCAGGTGTCGCCAAGAATCATGATCGTGGCTGTACCGCGACCCCAGCATTCGCCCATGTTTGGGCAAGACGCTTCCTGACACACCGTGTGGAGGCGGTGTTCATCGATGATCTTCTTCAGTCGTTCGTAGCCTTCGCCGCCAGGAACACGCGCACGCAACCATTCCGGCTTTCGCTGCACCCGCAAGTGATGAGCCTCGGCCTCGCGATTGTTGATGACAAGTCCTGTGAGATCGAGTTTCGACGTCCCTGTTGCACGTTGGGTGTCGCCTCCGAGTGGACGCGGATGGCGAGCAAGCGTGCGGGCAAGCGCCTCGGGTGTTGGGCCGCTTGTAGTACGAGAAGTCGTTGATCCGTCGTCAGACATGGAATGGTCAGTGTAGGAGATCGTGCGCACGCGGCGAAGAAACACGTCAAACGAGAACGACGATCCGATCAATGCCGTGACTTGGTGGCGTGCGAGTTCCAACTCCTGCATGGTTTTCAGACGTGAAACGCACGGTTTCATGGAACGAGCGCGCCAATTTCGCGCACGCGACACCGTAGACTGTGCGCCACGAAATCCGGAGTTCCATGACCACGACAGCTACCAATATGCACCGCACTGCTCGCCTCTCGAACGGACTCGAGATCCAAGCAGAGATTGATCCGTTGGCCCACACCGCCGCCGTTGGCTTCTTTGTGCGAACAGGCTCTCGCGATGAACCTTCGGAACTCATGGGTGTGTCGCACTTTCTTGAACACATGATGTTCAAGGGAAGCGAGCATCGTGGTCCTGAGCAAGTCAATCGCGACTTCGATGATCTCGGCGCGAATCACAACGCTTTCACCACCAACGAGCTCACGGCGTATCACGCGCAT
Organism: Planctomycetota bacterium; assembly: GCA_046047595.1. Lineage (GTDB taxonomy): Bacteria > Planctomycetota > Phycisphaerae > Phycisphaerales > SM1A02 > QWPT01. Next base: position 3,617 of record JBJOHQ010000071.1, read on the forward strand.
GTGCTCCCTGAACGCGCGAGTGCGGTACTCGAAATCCTTGCCGACATTCTGCGCCCAGCACTTCGTGCAAAGGACTTCGACGAAGAAAAGGGCGTCATTCTCGAAGAAATCGCGATGTATGCCGATCAGCCATTCTGGGTTGGCTACGAAGCGATGATGGAGCACTTGTACGCTGGTCACCCACTTGCACATCGTGTGCTCGGCACCACCGCAACAGTCTCCGCATTGTCGCGCGATCAAATGGCCGACTACTTTGAGCGTCGCTATTCCGCAGACAACACCGTGCTTGTCGCTGCAGGGAAGGTCGATTTCGATCAACTCGTCCGCGATGCGGAACGACTGTGTGGACATTGGCGATCGGCGTCACCCACGCGTTCGCACCCACAGTGGAAGCCTCAGTCCTCAGAAGCGGTCATTCGCCTCAAGAACACCGCGCGCGCATACATCTTGCTCTCGATGCCGGGACCATCGATTCAAGACGAACGCCGGTATGCCGCAGGAATTCTGATGCACATCCTCGGTGGCGGTGATGGCTCGCGATTGCACTGGGCACTCGTTGAAACTGGTCTCGCAGAAGAAGCCAGCGCGAGTTACGACGGCCATGATGGCACGGGTGATTCGACACTCTTTGCTGTATGCGACACCGACAAGGTCGATGAGATTGAGGCGATTCTTCGTCGCGAACTGCACGCCGTCGTCGAGAGTCTTACGGAAGATGATTTGCTTCGTGCGCGCAGCCGTATCGCTACCGGCGCGGCTGCTGCAAGCGAGCGTCCAAATGGACGCATGTTCCGTCTTGGAACACTTTGGGGCTACGGCGCGACGTACATCCCTCTCGATGAGGAAGTGGAACGCATTTCACAAGTCACGCTGGAAGATCTGCGGGAAGTTGCGCAAGCATTCCCTTTGAATCCAACTGTTCGTGTCGTGGTGCTTCCGAACGAAGCAACGCAGGCTGAAGAATCTGCCGATCAAAGCGCAGACGACGCTTCAGACGGTCATGCAGATGTGGATGCAGACTAAACGCAGACCACTTTGGCTGAAGTGAATCTTTGACCGCGACGCGCTGAGCGGCGATCACTGTTCAGTTGCCGCGTGTTCACGTCGGAAGAGAACGACGCGATTGTGTGCGCGACGACCCATGGTGAGCGCGAACATTGAGGCGCTCACAAGTTGATCAGGCGTTTGTATGCAGTTCTCTGGCCGAAGCCCTGGGTCTGACTCATAGATCGCGGCACCGATGGAGATGGTCGCTGGGAATTTCCCACCCGTTGCTGTGTCGCAGGGAACCTCGCCATCCGCAAATCGCCGTCGTACGAGTTCCGCGATACGGCAGAGTTCTTCAGTATCTGTTCGCGGCAAAAGCACAGCGATCTCCGCACCAACAAATCGGAACGCGCAGACATCACCGCCACCGATCGCAAGTACTGCGTCGAGCGCACGATCGAGTGCAGCCTCAAGGCCGCGAGCGCCGTAGGCATCTTGCACACTGCGTGCTCGATCGATTCCTACGAGCATCATTCCAATGCCGCTTCGCGCATCGCTGCGCATGTTTGAGCCACGGACAGAGTCCGGCGCCCATGCACCTGCCGATGGAGTCACGGAACGATGGAACGCAGATTCAAGCGCAGTGCCAAAGGCGCGCGCATCTGGAATCGAAGCAAATCCACGCGGCATCACCACTGGAACATCGACACTGTCGAATTCAATCGGCGGATCAATCAACCCTTGTCCGCGACGAAGTTCCTCAGCGGCTCGCAGAATCCCATCGATATCTGCGGCATCGCCCGTGTCGAGCCCGAACACGCGTGAGAGCTCGTCTGCTTGATCCGAAATGCGTTGAAGCAGCAGCGTCATCGGACCCGGTCGAATCTCAAACCACTCTTGACCATCACGACGGAACCGTGTGAGTTCTGCGTGTGGCTTCGACACAGACAGCACCGCGGCGGCTGACGACGCAAGCTCAACAGTGCGCGCAAGCGCAACCGCGTTGGGCGCGGACTCATGCGAACGATGTTGGCATCGCACAGCTTCGACCACATTTTCAGGGAAGCGCCAACGCGACAACATCTCTGCGCCCACAATCGTGTGATCGATTTCGATCGATCGTTGTTCGATGGCACCTAAGCGACGGTGATCGCCCTTTGCCAAGTCAATGACTTGCAGATAGCGATCGCCGTATGCGCGCCAAAGCGCCACCATTCCGATGTCTTGAACAAGCGAAGCGACGAACGCTTCATCAGGATCACAGCGATGCGTCAACATCGCAATTTCGCGCGCGCTCGCTGCGGAATAGATTGATCGCCGCCAATAGTCGGTGAAGTCAAAACTCACTTCGTCGTCACCACCACCGTCGATACTGCGCGCGAGACTAAATCCCAACACCAGCGCTTTCACTGTTTGAAGTCCGAGGAACGCAAGTGCCTGTTGAATTGATCCGCAACGGCGTGTGAGCGCGTAGTAACTTGAGTTGACCGTGCGAAGGACCTTGGTCGCAATCGCGGGGTCGTTTTCAATAACGGCGGCAATCTCGCGGAGCGAAACATCTGGCTTTGAAGTCAACTCAAGCACGCGCATCGCGACAACCGGAAGCGTTGGCAACTTCGGACTGTTGAGTACGCGCTCAAGCGCTGGTTGAAGTGAGTTTGGGTTCGCGTGGGACATCGCGTTTACCTTGACACTGAGGGTGTGTGAACACCAACTGCACTGGAACACCCGAGAACGCCCAAGAAAAACAGGGCGTACAACAACGAACAACCAACAACAACCAACAACAACAACGAGCCGCCTTGTAAAGCGCTCACACTCCGCTCCCTCTGACATCGGCTCGTGGCTTCGTCGGGTTGACTTGAGCTCGTGAAGAGGCGGGAATTCGACTCTGAAGGTTGTCGACGTAGACCGACCCTGCATGCACCTCAGAGCGCGACGCGAACGCTCTGCATCACGCTTTCCGGCGTCGTGGTTCCAGCGCCAAACGCAACGTCGTTAAATCGCTTCCGAGTAGAACGCGGGCATATGCGGCAAGAAGTCGATTCGCGCGGTCAACTGCGTCGGGGTCACATAACTCCGGTGGTTCTCCGCGCGCAACAAGTGCGAGCACCGTTGCGGTTTCCGGCCGCATGCGCCACGCGGTTGGGTGGTTCGCGAGATCCACGATTCCGCCCGCCGACGGATCAAACGCCAGTCGCGTGGGAGCGATGCCTTCAGCGTCGAGTCGCGGCTCGTGACCAGTCTCGCGCATGAGTTGCGTAAAGAAGCGCAAAAATTCTGGCGCAGGTCGTTCCCCGTCCTCGATCGCATTGAGCGACGCGAGCAATGCGTCGTACAGCGCCTCGTGCGGCGCCTCTGGCGGGAGAAATCGATGTACCAACTCTGCCATTGCGAGCGCGAAGAGATTCGCCTCAAGTTCGTCATGTGGGCGGCGAAAGAGCTGAAGGAGCGTCCACTGCGTGAGTGTTTGAAGTTCGCGATCAGGCTTCGTCACCGCGACGATTTCGCCGCGCGCCAGAAGATCAATCCCGCCGGAAAAGCTCCCTCGCTCTCGACGCGCTCCCTTTGCAAGCCCACGCACGATGCCGTGTGTGCGACAAAAAAGGCTCACCGTTTGGCTGGTCTCAGACCAGTCCCATTGGCGAATACAAAGAGCCTCGTCGACGAGGTTGGGCACGACGCGATTGTGCCACGACGGAAGCGGAATGTGTGATGAGCATCGTCGCGAATTCGACGGAAGCCCCCTCCACTGATCTACGCAGCGTCTGGCTTCGATCTCCACGAAACGCGGTTGCGTCCTCCGCGCTTCGCTTGGTAGAGCGCGTCATCGGCACGCTTGATCAGATCTGCACCTGAGAGCATCGGTTGCAAAGGTGAAATCGCAGCGACGCCGAAACTCGCGGTCAAAACAAGGTCTGGGTGGCGCCTCCAGCGATGCGCTTCAAACGCCGCTCGAAAGCGCTCTGCGACCTCTGTCGCTTCGTCGACGGTCGTTCCAGGAAGAATCACCGCAAACTCCTCACCGCCGTAGCGACAAGGAACATCGCTCACCCGACCTCCCGCCAGGATCGTCGCAAAGTGCGCGAGCACTTCATCTCCAAACGGATGCCCGTATCGATCGTTGACACTCTTGAAGTGATCGATGTCGCAGAGAATCACCGACAAATGCCGCGCATGACGTTGCGCTTCGCTGTGCTCCGCCGCGAGCCGTTGATCGAGATATGCGCGATTCCAAAGCGCTGTGAGACCATCACGCTGTGCGCATTGCGCAAGCATGCGAAGCAACTTCTGCATGCGAAGTGCCGTACGCACACGCGCTTTCAATTCCGCCATTTCAAACGGTTTGGAGACAAAGTCGACAGCACCAAGATCAAGCCCGCGCACTCGATCCATGGTTTCGCGTGATTCGCTGACGAAGATGACAGAGATGTCTTTGGTGCGCGCGTCTTCTTTCAAGCGCTGCAGGATCTCGAAACCATCCGTGCGTTCTTCCGACGGAAACTCGGTTTCGAGCAGGATGACGTCTGGGATGAGTTCGAGAGCCTTTTGGAAACCCTCTTCACCACGTGTCGCCGAGACAATGTCGACATGCTCGAGTTGCAGCCGATTTCGCAGAAGTCGATGCATCAACGCGCTCGGATCGATGAGCAAGATGCGCGGAATGTTGTCACCGTTCGCTGAAAACGTGGAGAGATTGTGCCCGCTCATCCCGCCCCCTTGTCTTCCCAATGTTGATCTCTGTCGTGGGGATCGTCGATGCGAAAGTCATCAATCCCTCGCACGACCTCTGGAGTCGGAATTGCGGCCTTGCAGAATGCGCCAAGATCGATCGCGCGTTCCGTGAGATCCGACAGAAGAACTTCTTCCGCGAGTCCGTCTTCGACATCCATGCTGGAAGCCGACCAATGATGGCCGACACTCGCTCGATCTCGCAGAAGTGCGGCGACACATGCTGAGATGTTTTCAAGCTCAAGTGCGTTGAGATTCCGCTGAAGTGCAATGAATCGGGAGGTCAGGCCATCGGCGTTTTCAAGAAGCCCGCGACATGCCGCTGGCCCAAAACGCGGAGCCGCTCCGCGCATTCGTGCACGCTGAGCATCCTGAGAGTGACCTCGCTTTTCGCCTTCCTCTCGCATGCGACAAGCATCGAACTTCACGCACAACCACTGCACGTCCAACCCAGTTCTTGCGGCAGAGATGCGGTTTTGTTGCCTGCATAGACCGCACAAACCGCGCAGTTCTCTCGGCAAATGTGGTGGCTGCACAGGCCGTTCACATCGACTACTCTGCCGCCTCAATTCGCATCCCGGTTGCGTGAAAGCGCCCCCGAAGGAGTTCCACTTTGCTGCCAAACCCACCCGCCCGTGAGGGACAACTCGGCTTCCTGTATCTGCCTCCCTACCGCGTTCAAGGGATCAGCGTCGCTGGAGAACAAACCTCGATCCAAGTTCCTGAACTTGATATCGGTTTCGATATCGGTCAATGCACGCGTGCCATTCTGAGCGTTCCAACGATCGCGTTGACGCATGCACATATGGACCATGTTGGCGGGCTTCCGTACTGGTTCAGTCAGCGGTACTTCCAAAAGATCGGCGGCGAAACGCACATGCCGGATAGTGCGCGCGATGGAAAGCCCAAAGTTCCGGTTGGCCGCTGCATTTGTCACCCAGAACTCGAGCCACATCTCAAAGCGCTCATGCGCGCGTGGGAACCGCTCGAACGGCAGCGAACGCCGCATGAAATTGTTGGACTCGAGCCTGAGTCGACCATTGAGATCAAGAACAACGTTTTCTTGAAGTCGATCGCGACCAAGCACACGGTGACGAGCGTCGGTTACTCCGTGCTCGAACGTCGAAGCAAGTTGCGCGAAGAATTCCGCGATCTTCCGCAGGAAAAGCTCCGAGATCTTCGTTCGCAGGGCGTGGAAATCACACGTCAGATCGACATTCCACTTGTGGCATACACCGGCGATACCGCACCTGGTGAGTTTCTTGTGCGCGATGAGTTCGCGGAAGCGAAGGTTCTCATCACCGAGTGCACCTTCTTTGAGCCAGGCCACGGTGATCGCGCGAAGACGGGGATGCACATGCACATCGACGACATCGTGCGGCTGCTCCCGATTTGGAAAGCAGAAGCGATCGTCATTGTGCACGCTTCACGTCGCACGACGATTCATTACGCGCGCGAGCGTATCGAGGAACTCTGTGGCAAGGATGCCTCGCGCATTCACCTCTTGATGGACCATCGCACGAATCGTCAACGATTCGAGCGACAACTTTCGGAAGCGCAGGCCCATGCCGATGCAAAGGCGGGCGTGAGCGCACCAGTGGAAGTAAGTCAAGAAGAAACTGAGCCGAACGAGTAAGCCGCTCTACGCTGCACGATGCGCGAAGAAGCGTGCGTCCGCGCAGAAAAGCGCGCTTGCGCGGCGCAAATGCTGTCGCGCGTTTCCTTCGCGTCATGAGGATTGACGCACCCGCTGTGTTCTCCTATCGTCCGCCCCCCGTGGTCGGCCTGGCGCGGTGGGCTGCGCCGGGTCGAGCGCTCTCTTCACGCGACTGCGAAGTACGGTGAAGCGACGCACATCCAACAAAGGAACCCAATTCATCCGCCTCTCCACGGTGGCGGATGCAATGCCCGCACGGTTGGTCTCGTCCAAACGTGTGCGCTGGAGAATGTGATGCAGAGGATCGAGCCCGGTTTCCGCGAGTCGCTCGTCGACTATTTGCGCAAGAACCACGCCGACATCTGCAGGCACTGGTTCGACGACATTGAGCCATCGGAAGTGCGTGATGGCGTGCTGCGCCTCGTCGTGCGCGAACCTGTGCAATTGAAGTACCTCCAACGCTGCTGCGGACCACAGTTCACTGAGGCAGCGCAAAACGTCACAGGTCGGCTCCTTGTTGTGCGCTTTGTGAGCCCAGAAGAAGACGCACGAATCGATTTGAAAGGCGCGTCGCTTCCGGCGGCCGACGCCGAGAGCGCGGAGCGCCCCGCGTGGCTTGATGAGCAAATGCTCCTCAGCCCGGATTACACGTTTGCGTCGTTCGTTGTTGGCCCTGGCAATCGACTCGCTCACGCTGCAGCTCAAGCGGTCGTCGCGAAGCCAGGCCGCGCCTACAACCCCTACTTCATTCACGGCGGTGTTGGGCTCGGTAAAACGCACTTGTTGCACGCAATTTGCCAAGAGCTCCTTCGCGGACAACCTTCACTTCGGCTCTGTTACATCTCGTGCAATGCCTTCATGGACTTGTTCCATGAGGCAGTCAAAGCGGGCCGTATGACGGACTTCCGCAACCGCTTCCGCACAGCGGATGTGCTGGTCATCGACGACATTCACTTCTTGTCAAAGCACGAGCAAACACAAGAAGAGTTCTTCCACACCTTCAACGCGCTGTATCAACTTCAGAAGCAGATCATCCTGAGTTCCGATGCGGCGCCAACGGAGATTCCTGACCTTGAGGAGCGACTCACCAGTCGTTTCTCGGCGGGCCTTGTGGCGCGAATCGAACGCCCCTGCTTTGAGACGCGCGTTTCGATTGTGAAAGCGAAGGCCGATCTTCACGGTCTTGATTTGCCTGATGATGTGCCGTCGTATGTTGCAGCGAAGGTCGACACCAACATTCGCGAACTCGAAGGTGCGTTGACGCGGATTCGCGGCGTGGCCATGGCGGCCGGCCAGCCAATCACACTCGACCTTGCGAAGCAGGCACTCGACGGTGAGTTAAGTTCGCGCAGCGGCAACGCGCCAAGCCTTCAGTCGATCATCGAAAGTGTCACACGGTTTTACGATGTGAAACTCACGGATCTGCTCTCGAAGAAGCGCAACAAGTCGATCGCCATGCCGCGACAGGTTTGCATGTACCTCGCGCGCAAGCACACACGATTCAGCCTCGAGGAGATCGGCGGCTACTTTGGCGGTCGCGACCACACGACCGTCATGCACGCGGTTCGAACGATTGAGCAGAAGGCGGATTCCGACGGCAAGCTTCAGGCTGAAGTCGATCGAATCGAGCAAGACCTTCTGCAACGCAGCAGCCGATAACAGCCTGATCCTTGTGTACGGGGCTGAGTCGTCTGGTCGTGCGTGGGCTTGTTCCATCGCCCGTGCCCGGCCCGTCCTTGGCCCGTCCTTGGCCCGTCCTTGACACACGCGTCACTCATGCGAGGGTTTTGAGGATGCGCCGAAGCTCGATCTGGCTGTTCAGATTCGCTCGAGCGTGCCGTTTTGAAATCGCGGAACAGGCCAACCCCCGTGTGGAAATCCTGTGCGCTTGAGTTCGAAACCGCTTGAGTTACTGAGTCTTGCGTCGACTGTTTGAAGAGGCTCGGCGACCCTTCGACCCACGAACGGTTCCGCAATGGAAAGTGCTCGATCGCTTTGGACAGACAAAAGAGAGTTTCTTCAAAGCGCTTGTGTCATGTAAGTTCATGTTTTGAATCGGCTTACAACTTCGACTTGGGAGTTATCCACATCTGAACAGGGTTGTTTTCTAAGAAGAGAGACTTCTTTTCTTCTTCTCTCCTTTACAGCCCCCAACCAGACAGACAACGAAACAACGCAAGATCTCGGTCGTTCTGACATACTTCTCGGTCATCGAGCGCTGGTGGTGCGCGGCCAACGCCTCACGTCCCTCCGCGAATCGAAAGCCCAGTCCGGTCATGTGGATAAGTCTTGGCAGTGTGGGCAGAAGACCGTGGCACGGCCTTGCAAGCGCAAACCCTGCAGTTGCGCGCTGCATCGCAGGCAGGGCTGCCCCTCACGGCCATACACCGCATGGACTTGGACAGCGTTTCCGGGCGTTCCGAACGCATCGCGGTAGTCCCGAAGGGTCGAGCCCCCCTCCACGGTCGCCCGGCTCAGAATCCGGCGGATCTCGGATGCCAAGCGGTGGACCCGCGCGTTTGGAATGGCGCAGGCTGCTTGCAACGGGTGAATGCCGGCGGCGTGCAGGCTTTCGTCGGCGTAGATGTTCCCGACGCCCGCGAGGACCGACTGGTCAAGGAGCGTTGACTTGATTGGCCGATGGGTGCGGGCGAGAGCGCGGAGCAGTTCGTCGCCGCTGATGTTGAGCGCGTCTGACCCGAGCGTGTTCCACACGCGATCAAGCGCTTCACGCGAGCGGTAGGCCGTCAGCCCACCAAATCGGCGAGGATCGCGAAACACCAATCGCCAAGGCGCCACTTCTGACTCTTGCAGAGGTGAACGGGCATTCCAAATGACGTGACGGTGCCGCGCCGCAACCCCGCGCGGCGGGGCTCCTCGCTCAATGGTGACGCTTCCAGTCATCCCGAGCTGGACGACGAGAAATCGCCCACTCGCAAATGCGAACGCCATTTGCTTTCCGCGTCGATCGGTACCGATGATCGTCTCGCCAACACCAAGCGCGGCGTGCAGAATCGCGTTGCTTCGACCTGTTTCCGACGCAAGTGTCACCACGCTCTTGCGCTGAATGCGGACATCAATCAGTTGGGCACCAACGATCCACGGATCAAGCGATCGACGAAGGTGTTCGACTTCAGGTAGTTCGGGCATGGCGCACAAGTTCCGACAGGCTTGAACCCTATACTCGCAACCTCGCAACGGCGGGTCTTCCGCAGGAGCCTTTATGAGCGAATTCGGTTTCCAGCATCCCGCTTCAAACGCCTCCAACGGCGGCGCGTCTCCGCAAAACCCGTCAACTCAAAATCCGTCGATTCAAAACCCGTCGATTCAAAATCCTTGGTCGCAACCCTCATCGCCCTCCGCAATGAAGGATGCGTCTCGAGATCCAATGCCGGCGGAACCAGCCTTCAGCGCACAGTGGAGTGATCTCGTCGCGGGCATTGGCGAAGTCCGCCGCGCCATCGAGCGTGTGCGCGGTGAGATTCACCGCACGATCGTCGGACAGGACGAAGTGGTTGATCAGGCGATCTTGGCGATTCTGTGTGGCGGACACGCGATCGTTGAGGGTGTGCCAGGTCTGGCAAAGACGCTTCTTGTTTCGAGCATCGCCAAGACGCTGAGTCTGCAGTTCTCGCGCATCCAGTTCACGCCCGACCTGATGCCAAGCGACATGACTGGCACCGAGGTCATCCAAGAGGATCGAGCAACTGGTTCGCGCGGTCTTCGATTCGTGAAAGGCCCGATCTTCGCGAACATTGTGTTGGCCGACGAAATCAACCGCACTCCGCCTAAGACGCAGGCAGCGCTTCTCGAAGCGATGCAAGAGCGGCAAGTCACCGCAAACGGCGTGCACTACCGACTTCCGAATCCATTCTTCGTGCTTGCCACCCAGAACCCGATTGAACAAGAAGGCACATATCCGCTGCCGGAAGCGCAACTCGATCGCTTCATGTTCAACATTCGCGTTGGCTATCCGACAGAGTCTGAAGAGCTTGAGATTGTGCGTCGCACGACGTCGTCAGGCCTCGCCGAGCCAAGTCCTGTTCTGACCGGAGAAGACATCGTTCGCATGCAGGAACTCGTGCGAAAGATCGATGTGAACGACGATACCGTGCGGCTTGCGATTGGCATCGTTCGCGCAACACGCGTGAAAGAAGAAGGCCAAGCGCTCGCAGTTTGCAAGGACTACCTCGCGTGGGGTGCAGGTCCGCGCGCAAGCCAGTTCCTCGTTCTTGCCGCAAAGGCCCACGCACTCTTGCGCGGCAGCGGCAACGCGACTGAAGAAGATCTCTACGCAATCGCGCTACCTGTCATGCGTCACCGCATCGTGGTGAACTTCAACGCAGAAGCGGATGGCGTGAAGGCCGATGACGTGGTTCGCCTCATTCTTGAAAAGATGCGTGGCGAGCGCGTTTCTCGAAAACTTGATCCGGTCGCGCGCTGATGCGCTGGAGGACGTCCCTTGGCTGATCGCGCGATGCGCGCCGAGCAATATCTCGCACCCGAAACACTCGGGCAGCTTGCTCCATTTGAGTTGCGCGCGCGCATGATCGTCGAAGGCATCATGAGCGGCATGCACCGCTCGCCGTATCAAGGTCTTGCGGTTGAGTTCGCAGAGCATCGTCAATACGCGCCCGGCGACAGCATTCGACAGATCGACTGGAAGGTCTTTGCGCGCACCGACAAGATGTACGTGAAGCGCTACGTGCAAGAAACAAATCTTGATGTGGTTGTTCTTGTCGATCGTTCCAACTCCATGCGCTTTGGCTCACTCGCGATCAAACAAGGCTGGGGCGGAACCGACGCATCTCGTGATGGTGGACGTTGGACGAAGTTCGACCACGCCACCGCGACAGCTGCAGCACTCGCGTATGTGTGTCTTCATCAAGGTGATCGCGTGGGACTTGCGATTTTTGACGAGGAAGTGCGCGCGCAAGTGAAGCGTTCGAGTCAGCGCGATCAATGGCGTGCGATGGTTGGGCTTCTCGCTGGAGAAGCTGTGCAAGGAAAGGCGCAACTTGGTCGCTCGGTTGATCAAATGCTTGCGCGTGTCACCAATCGCGCACTCTTCTTTGTGGTGTCCGACTTTCTCATGCCGCTTGAAGAGATTCGCGGCGCCGTCGCGCGATTGACGCACCGCGGACACGATGTTGTGCTCGCGCAGGTGCTCGATCGTCAAGAACTCGAGTTCACCTTCGATACGCCGGCGCGATTTGAAGGTCTCGAAGGTGGCGATGCGCTTGAAACAGATCCGCGTGCGGTTCGCGCGGCTTATCTCGACTTGATGCGCGAACACGTCGAAGGTGTTGATCGCATTGCGCGATCGTTCCACGCAGACGCCATTCTTTCGAACACGCATGAATCGGTTGGTCCAGTGCTTGCTGCACTCCTCGATCGACGACAGTCCGTCGCAGGGAGACGCGGCGGATGAGTTTTTTGCATCCCGCACTCGCGTGGGCAGCGGTCGGAGCGGTTGCGCTTCCGATTGTGATTCACTTGCTCTTTCGCCGCCGTCGCGTGCCAGTTGATTGGGCGGCGATGGAAATTTTGCGCGAGGCGATTCGCCGAACGAACCGCAAGCTTCGATTCGAACAGTGGATTGTTCTCACACTGCGTGCGCTGACGATTCTGATGGCGGGACTTGCGATCGCTGTTCCGATTTTCGGTGATGCTGCATCGACAGTCGAGCGCGAGAAGACATGGGTGGCGGTCATTGATCATGGAGCAACCTCCGCGCTCTCGGTCGGAGCAGAATCGGAACTCGCACGGCTTCGTGAAGCAGTGAGTACTTCGATAGAACGGTCGCGTGG